>JBILBJ010000200.1:0-3637 GCA_044353705.1 Sphingorhabdus sp.
CAGCGATCCTGCCTCGGCGGCCTTTTTCGGTCCACAGGCGCGCGCCGAGGTTCCGCTTGTGGCTGTTGTGGGTGAAACCGTGATCAATGGCCGTATTGACCGGTTGCTCGTCGAACCGGGATTGGTGCGCGCGGTCGATTTCAAAACCGGACGGAGCATTCCGAGCGATGAAAACGGCGTCCCTGTTCCGCATTTGCGCCAAATGGCCCATTATCGCGCGGCGCTGCAGACGATTTTCCCGGATTGCAAGGTTGAGGTCGCTTTGCTTTTTACGCACGCGCCCCGGTTTATCACGCTTTCGGACGAGATATTGGCGCCTTATTATCCTGCCTCTTGACGGCAGAACAAAAACTATCTGCCTTGGTCCTTGTCAGCATTTGGCTGTGGGCATACATGGGTGCCAACAAAGGAGATAAACATGGCTACCAAATCCGTAGGCGATAATGATTTCGCATCAGAAGTACTGGCATCGGGCAAACCCGTATTGGTCGATTTTTGGGCCGAATGGTGTGGCCCATGCAAAATGATTGGCCCCAGCCTTGAAGAAATCAGCGAAGAGCTCGCTGGGCAGGTCGAGATCGTTAAGCTGAACATCGACGATCATCCAGATACGCCAGCAAAATATGGCGTGCGTGGCATCCCAACGATGATCCTGTTCAAAGGCGGCGAAATTGCGGACACGAAAGTCGGTGCTGCGCCAAAGGCTCAGCTGAAAAGCTGGTTGGAAGCCGCGCTTTAACTGCGATAATCGGCGTTGATGCTGATGTAGCCGTGGGTGAGGTCGCAGGTCCAGACCGTCGCACGACCGGCCCCGATGCCAAGATCAACGCCGATTTGAATTTCATTTTGCTTAAGATGTTGCGCCACCGGCGCTTCATCATATCCGGCGACCGCTAGGCCATATCGCGCCACTTGCGTTGCCCCGAAACTGATCGATAGGCTGTCGCGGTTTGCAGGCTCTCCCGCTTTGCCAACGGCCATGACGACGCGGCCCCAATTGGCATCTTCACCCCCAATTGCGGTTTTGACCAACGGTGAATTGGCAATCGCCAAGCCGATCCGCCGCGCGCTGTCATCGTTCGCAGCGCCGGTCACACTGATTTCGATAAACTTCTGCGCGCCTTCGCCATCGCGGACAACGAGATGCGCGAGCTGACGGCAGATGTCGTTAAGCGCCGAAGCAAATGCGTCCGCGCCAGCATCTTCATAGGACGTAAGCGACGTATTGCCTGCTTTACCCGTTGCAAATGCCAACACAGTATCGCTGGTCGATGTGTCGCTATCGACGGTGATACAGCTGAAACTGCTTTTGTTGGAAGCGGATAACATCTGCTGAAGGAAAGCGGCGTCGACAGCGGCGTCGGTGAAAATATAACCCAGCATGGTGGCCATGTCGGGGGCGATCATGCCTGAACCCTTGATTATGCCGACGAGCTGTACCTTGCGGCCATCGACCATGGCACTCGCGGTTGCGCCTTTGGCAAAGGTGTCGGTGGTGCCGATCGTGTGTGTAACGTCTTCCCAACTGCACGGTGCGGCATCAAAGACAGCGCGCAATCCGGCCTGTGCTTTGTCGATGGGTAGCGGAACGCCAATCACACCCGTGGACGAAACGAAAATTTCCGAAGCATCGCAGTTCAAATAGCCTGCAACTTGCGCGGTGATGGCATCCACAGCGTCCTTGCCGCGTTGTCCGGTAAAGGCATTGCTGTTCCCGGCATTCACGACCAACGCGCGCGCGCGGCCATGCGCCAAATTCGCACGGCAAAGGTCAACCTCGGCAGAGCAGCATATGTTCTGTGTTGTGACGCCCGCGACCGTTGTGCCTTCGTCGAGCGCGATATAGCTTAAGTCGCAGCGGCCCCAATCCTTATACCCAGCACGCGCCACACGAGGCGTCGCACCCGCGATTTCGGGCATGGAGGGAAATGGTTTGGCGAGCGGTGATTTTACTAACACTTAAGAAACCTTTTGCTAAACCCCCGACAGATCAGGGAGAACAAAGACATGCTTTTTTATTCGGTGTTGGCGCTAGCATCAATTGTAGGCGAAACAAACGCCGAAAAACCTGGGCCGCCTCTGCCGGTTTCATTGGCTTACACTGGAAGTGGCAAGCGTGATGTCGACCCGCTTTTGGATAGTGAGGGCAAGCCATGGGCCAAGCGCATCCAGTAAGTAGGCATCGCGCCTTCGCTGTGGACTTTGCTATCATGCCTAACTATATCGGCAAAAGCACCTAACAGGGCCACATATGCGCATATTGATTTACTTACTGGCGATGTTGAGCGGATTTTCCGCGGCGGAGGCTGCGCGCCCCGTTTCTTCATCGTCCATGTCAGTGGATTCGGCCGCAGTTCAGGCGTACGTCACCGCTTCTGCTCAGGAAGCGGACAAAACGTTTGAGCAGCCGGTGCATGTGACGCCGACTGCACGCGTGCATCTGATGCCAGTCGACGGCAGCATCGCGTTCGTAGCATTGGCACCCGACACACCCGTTTACCGGCACGATATTATTTTAGGGTAGGGCTTTTGCACCCGCTGCGGTGCACCTTTTTTATACCCTATTTCGCGCCATTTTGCGCGCGTCTCCCACATGATTTTAAAGGAATTAGTTATGCTCGGCGGAATTGCCAAAGCCATTTTTGGTTCGTCCAACGATCGTTACGTCAAATCGATCATGAAGATCGTCGACAAGATCAACGCGCTTGAAGGCGACATTTCAGCCATGGATGACGAGCGGCTGAACGGGCAGACCCAGATTTTCCGTGACCGCCTGACCGCCGGCGAAACGCTTGATGATATTTTGCCCGAGGCATTTGCGACGGTGCGTGAGGCGTCGAAGCGTGTCATGGGTATGCGCCATTTCGATGTGCAAATGGTCGGCGGTATTGTGCTCCATCGCGGCGAAATTGCCGAAATGCGTACCGGTGAAGGCAAGACGCTAACCGAGACTTTGGCGTGCTATTTGAACGCGATCGAAGGCAAGGGTGTGCACGTTGTAACCGTGAACGACTATCTTGCGCGCCGTGACGCAGAATGGATGAGCAAGATTTACGGCTTTCTTGGGCTCACCACGGGCGTTGTTGTTCCCAACATTCCCGAGCATGAACGCCGTGCCGCTTATGACTGCGACATCACCTACGCGACCAACAATGAACTTGGTTTTGACTATCTGCGCGACAATATGAAATATGAACGCGCACAAATGGTGCAGCGTCCATTTAACTTTGCGATTGTCGACGAAGTGGACTCCATTCTGGTCGATGAAGCACGGACACCGCTGATCATCTCGGGCCCAACCGATGATAAATCAGAACTATATATGCAGGTGCATGCGGTTGTCCTTCAACTGAACGACGGCGATTATGAAAAAGACGAAAAGAGCCGCCAAGTTACGTTGACCGAAGATGGCACGGAAAAGGCCGAACGCTTGCTTGAGGGTGCAGGGTTGCTGACGGGCTCCAACCTGTATGATTATGAAAATACCTTGGTTGTGCATCATCTGGATCAGGCGCTGAAAGCCAATGTGATGTTCAAGCGCGACATTGATTACATTGTCAAAGAAGGCAAGGTCATCATCATCGACGAATTCACAGGTCGCATGATGGACGGACGCCGCTGGTCAAACGGCCTGCAT
>JBILBJ010000201.1:0-3630 GCA_044353705.1 Sphingorhabdus sp.
GCTGTCTACGTCGACAATCTCGCTACGGGCCTTCATGTATCGAAACATCGCCAGCGCCCAGACGCCCGTGACAAGCAGAAACGGTAATGTCAGAAACAACAGGACACTGCTGTCATCCCATCCCGCTTCATCCGCAATGATGGTCACCCAGACAAAGACGCCCGTCGCGCAGAATAAGGCGAGCATCCAAACGGCAAAGGCCCGCCAGCCCGCAGCGTTGCGCGGAGATATTTTAACGCCTGATCCCGACTTATAATAGACAAAGGGTTTTTCGTCATCGCGCATCTCAAATCTCCTTTGGCGGTCGCCCGCGTTTTGGCGTTTTGCTGACGCCAACCTTCACGCCGCGCTTGGCGAGTGCCTCGCGCAGCAATACCTCAATTTCGGCATTTGCGCTCCGAAAATCGGCGGCCGCACACCGCTCGACCGCAGCAAAAAGCGCTGGATCGAGGCGGAGCGGAAAAGCTTTTTTGGACGGAGCAGACACGCGGCTGGCCTAGCTGTACAATGTACCGGTGTTGACCACAGGTTGTGTATCGCGTTCACCGCACAGAACGACCATGAGGTTTGAGACCATAGCGGCGCGGCGTTCGTCGTCCAATTCAACGACTTTTTTCGCCGACAGCATCTCAAGCGCCATTTCGACCATGCCGACTGCGCCCTCAACCAAGGTCTTGCGCGCGGCAACCACGGCCTCGGCCTGTTGACGACGCAGCATGGCGCCCGCGATTTCCTGCGCATAGGCCAAATGGGTGAAGCCACATTCGTCCACGGTGATGCCTGCAACGCGCAAACGCTCCATCAACTCCAGCCGCAATTCGGCGCCAACTTGGTCATGATTACCGCGCAGCGTCACTTCCTGATGCGTGAAGTCATCATAGGGGTAGCGCGCGCCAATGGTGCGGACTGCCGCCTCAATCTGGGCGAGCACGAACGCCTTATAATCATCGACGTCGAACAACGCTTGCGCAGTGTCCGTCACGCGCCACACAACCTGCGCCGCCATCTCAATGGGGTTACCGCGCAGGTCGTTTACTTTGATCTTTTCGGAAATCAGGTTGTTCGCGCGTAGCGATATCTTTGCCTTGGCAATCCAGGGCCAAGTCCACCGCAAACCTTCGTTCCGGTCCGTGCCCTTATATGCGCCGAACAATGTCAGCGCGACGCCCTGATTAGGTTGCAGCATGTAAAAGCCGCTGGAGACGAAAAGGAAAATAGCGATGCTTAGCCCCATGCCAAGGAAATCGGCATTCGGTTCATCCGGTATGACACTCGACATCGCCCAGCCAAACCAAAGCATGCTCCCCAGAAGGACGAGCAACATCACATAGCCGTTAAAGCTGCGCGCGGCGACCTCGCGGCTTGCATTCAGATTATTTGCAGAATCATCGGTCATCATAATCTCCCTAAAAAGATGATATCATATTTATATCGCTTTTGGAAAATGACAACAAAAAAGGCTGCGCAGAATTTCGCCTGCGCAGCCCCCTTTTTCATTTGGAAGAAGCGTTATTCGCCGGTTGGGAAACCGCGCTTTTTCATAATATATTTCACATCAGGATCACGGCCACGGAATGCGCGATAGGCTTCGATCCGGTCGGTTTCATTGCCCGTTGCCAGCAACATGGACCGGAACCGCTCCGCTGTTGCCTTGTCCCACACATCGCCCTTTTCGGTGAAGGCCGCCCATGTGTCGGCATCCATCGTTTCGGACCAGAGATAGCTGTAATAACCCGCCGAATAGCCATCATCGGCAAACAGGTGGTTAAACTGCGGCAGGCGGTGGCGCATCGCCATTTCCTTGGGCATGCCGATTTCGGCCAGCGTATCGCGTTCAAATGCGCGCGGATCGGTCACGGGTTCGCTGCGGTTATGCAGCTTCATATCCAAAATGGCGCTCGACAGATATTCTACGGTCGAAAAGCCTTGGTTGAACGTATCACTCGCGCGGATTTTTTCGACCAAGGCGGCCGGGATTGGCTCACCTGTTTTATAATGCTTGGCATAAGTGTTGAGCACATAAGGCGTCAGCAACCAGTTTTCATTCACTTGGCTTGGATATTCCACAAAGTCGCGCGGCGTGCCGCCAAGGCCCGGCCATGTGATGTTATAGTTCAGATAATGAATGGCGTGACCGAATTCGTGGAACAATGTCGACGCGTCATCAATGCTGATCAGCGTGGGTACGCCATCGGCGCCGGGCACGAAATTGTTGTTGTTCGATGCAAGCACGATGTCATTCTTGCCACCCAGTTTATGCTGGCTGCGATAGGTGGTCATCCACGCGCCCGAACGCTTGCCGGCGCGCGCGAAGTTATCGAGGTAGAACAGGCCAACGGTCTTGCCATCGCGCTTAACCTCAAATGTCCGCACCTTGGGTTCGAACACAGGGACTGTGCCCGTGTTTTCGGAGAAGCTCATGCCATATAGCTTGCCGGCAGCGTCGAACATGGCGGCGACCATATTATCCAACTGGAAATAAGGTTTAACGGCTTCCTGATCGAGGTCATATTTCGCCTTGCGGACCTTTTCGGCGTAGAAGCGATAATCCCATGGCGCGATTATGATGCTGTCGGCATTGGCGATCGCCTGCATGTCGGCCACTTCTTCTTTGACGCGGGCGACGGCAGCAGGCCAGACCTTCATCATCAGGTCCATCGCCTTGTTCGGGTCCTTGGCCATTGTGTCGGCCATGCGGTAATGGGCATGGGTCGGGAAGCCCAGGATTTCGGCGCGCTGCTGACGCAGTTTCAATATTTCGGCGATGGTCGCGTTGGTGTCGTTCGCATTCTGGTTATCGCCGCGCATCGTGAACGCACGCCAGACCTTTTCACGCAAATCGCGCCGCGTTGAATTTTCGAGGAAAGGCTGCACGGCAGAACGGGTGTTCACGACGGCCCAGCCGGTTTGGCCCTTTGCCTTGGCCGCAGCCTGAATCGCTGCAACATAGCTTTCGGGCAGGCCAGCAAGGTCCGCCGCGTCGGTTATCAGGATGAAGGTTTCTTCATCCGCCAAAACCTTTTCCGAGAAAGCCGAGAATTTCTTGGCAAGGTCGGTCTCTATGCTGATGACCTGCGCCTTCTTGCCCGCGTCGAGCATCGCTCCATTGCGGACCAAACCGTCATAGGTCCGTTCCAACAGACGCATTTGTTTGGCATCTATGCCAAGATTGGCGCGCTGATCGTACAGATATTTGACGCGCTGGAAATAACGGGCATCCAGCGCGAGTTCGGAGAAGAATGCGCTGACCTTTGGTTCCCATTCCGCCTGAATTTTGCGGACTTCAGGGTTCGACAGGTTCGACGAATGCACACCCCAGATGGAGAATAAACGGCCAATTTTCTCGCCGGACAGTTCGCTGGCGGTGATGGTGTTATCGAACGTGATGGCTTCGGGCTTTGCGAGCATCGCTTCGAACTCAGCCTTTGACGCATGCATGGCGGCCTGAAACGCGGCCGGGAATTGCGCAATTTTAACCTTGTCCCATGGCGGCACGCCTTCAAAGGGCCCGGTCCATTCTTGCAGCAACGCAGGCTCGCTGGCCATGTGGCCGGACTTCATGTCTTTCGCTTGTGCAACCGCCGTCATCGCAACTCCTGACAATAAAAGCGCCGCTGTGCGCAATATGAT
>JBILBJ010000202.1:0-3590 GCA_044353705.1 Sphingorhabdus sp.
CAACATCAGCCTGAAGCCCATGGGCGGCATTCCGGGCGATGCAACATCCGCGCAAATCGACGTGATGGCTGACCTTGCCGAGCAATATGGCTTCGACGAATTGCGCGTCACCCATGCGCAGAACATCGTTCTGCCACATGTGGCCAAGCGCGATCTGCACGCGGTGTGGCAAGCATTGCGCGAAGCCCAACTGGCAGATGCCAATCTTGACCTGATCAGCGATATCATCGCCTGCCCCGGCCTCGATTATTGCAGCCTTGCCAACGCCCGTTCGATCCCTGTCGCGCAGAAAATTGCGACGCGCTTTGCCGACATGGACCGGCAGCGTGATTTGGGCGAACTGAAGCTCAAAATCTCCGGCTGTATCAATGCGTGCGGACATCACCATGCGGGTCATATCGGCATATTGGGTGTCGACCGTAAGGGTGTTGAAAATTATCAGCTGACCTTCGGCGGCTCTGGCGCGGAAGACGTTAGCATCGGGAAAATCATTGGCCCCGGCTTTGATGAAGACGGCGTTGTCGACGCGGTCGAAAAGGCCACGGAAGTCTACAAGACCCTGCGTGAAGGCGATGAGCGTTTCATCGACACATATCGCCGTGTCGGCCTCGAACCATTTAAGGAGGCGATCTATGGTTGAGTTTCGCTATCGCACCGATGAAGTCACTGAACAGCCATCGGTGACGCTCGATGCTTTTTTGGATCAGTCAAACGCCACCGCCGTCCGGCTTGAACCCGATGATGATGCACGTGCACTGATCCCGTTTCTGGATCGGCTCACGCTTATTGAAGTTGCCTTCCCGAAATATCGCGACGGGCGCGGCTACAGTTCCGCGCGCATCTTGCGTGAAGCCGGATATACTGGCGAACTGCGAGCGCAAGGCGATGTTCTGGTCGATCAAATTGCGTTCATGCGGCGCTGTGGCTTTGACAGCTTTGCACCCGAAGCGTCGTTAAATCCCGAAGCCGTCGCGCGCGCGCTTTCAACCTATGACCAGTTTTACCAAAAGGCCGCGGACGCCGCGGTTCCCGTTTGGAAGTTACGGCATGGGTGAACTGGTCCGCATCGCCGACCGTATCAACACCGCACCACGTTACACGGAGGCGGACGCCGTCCGTCTCAACAACATGTTCCGTGGGCGCGATACGATCGAGATGCTGACCGTCTTGCTGCGTGAAAATATGCTGGGTGATGCGGCGATAGTCTCCAGCTTCGGCGCAGAGAGTGCCGTTTTGCTGCATTTGATCGCCAGCATCGACCCCGCCACACCTGTATTGTTCCTCGACACTGGAAAGCATTTTCCGGAGACGATTACCTATCGCGCGGAACTGCAAAATATCCTTGGCCTATTGGACCTGCGCATCATCGCCCCCGACCCTGCGCATCTGGCGGACAAGGATGGCACTGGCCTGCGCTGGTCTTATGACCCCGATGGCTGCTGCGAAATCCGCAAAGTCCTTCCGCTGAAGGCTGCGCTTGCGGGCTTTGATGCCCAGTTTACGGGCCGAAAAGCCTTTCAGTCGGCAACCCGCAAGGCGCTGCCACGTTTCGAGATCGAGGAAGGCCGCCTGAAGGTCAACCCGCTTGCCGATTGGGACAAGGCTAGAATCGAAGCCTATATGGCCGAACATGCGCTGCCTGTGCATCCACTGGTGAAACAGGGCTATCCATCGATTGGCTGCTCACCCTGCACCACGAAGGTTGCACCAGGCGAAGACCCGCGCTCGGGTCGCTGGAAGGGCTGGGACAAGGTTGAGTGCGGAATTCATACGGCCGTTACGCCACTGGATGACAGCGCAAACGACCCGATTTTTTAACCGGCGCGCGCATTCAATCCTTCTGGAAAAAATAGGCCTGAATATCCGCTGCGATACGCGCGGGACGAAGCGTTTCGGCATCGATGCAACACCAGCTTGATTTGACCTCAGCCAACACGTCTTCACCGCGCTTGATGATCGTTTCGTAAAACGACCGGGCACCCTGCACTTTTTCAAGCACCACGGACGCGATAACGACATCATCGAGAAACGCCGGCTTCTTGTAAGTAATTTCATGCTTCAACGCGACCCAAAGATATTTGACAGCCGCCTCAGGCGGGGCAAGCTTGTGCCAATGCGCGAGCACTGCATCCTGAACCCAATTCAGATAGCGCGCGTTGTTCACATGCCCCATAAAATCGATGTCTGCAGGCAATACGCCTATCTGATGAAGGTGGGAGAGCGCTTTTGTCATGGTGCTTCCAAGATAGGCTTAAGCATGAAAATTACATCCCCATTGCGGATTAAACCGGAATAAATAGATGCATTCATCGCAAAAATTCGCGGTCATGACTTGCCGCGGGATTTTTCGTTCCCCACATTATCGACATGCGTGAATCTGGATGGACATATTGGCGACAAACCAACGCCTTTCGCTGGACGATGCTGACAATTGGGTGGATATTGGTTTTGGGATCTCCTTTATTAGGCCCAATCCCCGGTCCAGGACCGCTGATCATTTTACCCATTGGCCTTGCGTTCATCCTGAAAAATTCGCTTTGGGCCAAAAAGCGATATGCGCGGCTGGCCCGGCGCCATCCCGAATATGGACAATGGGCCAATTGGGCACTGCGGCGGAGCAAGGTTACCGACCGTCCCGCGTTTCCGGATGTGAAAGGTGATTTCATGCACCTATTCCGCCGTGACGACATAGACATGAAAATGCCCTGACCTGTGTTGACTTTTAGCCTTTCGGACCGTATCGGCCACTGCAACAGAAGCGGTCGCTGCGCAGATTCGGCGGCCCTTTTCATTTCAAGACGCAAAAAATTTAAGGATTACAGTCATGAAGCGCACTTTTCAGCCGAGCAATCTCGTGCGTGCCCGTCGCCACGGTTTTCGTCTCCGTATGTCAACCGCCGCTGGCCGCAACATCCTGAACGCACGTCGCGCACGCGGCCGCAAGAAACTGTCGGCTTAATCCCCGAGCAGGCGGACCGCGACATGCGCGGTTACAGCGTTATCAAAAAAAGGTCAGACTTTCTGGCCGCCAACCGGGGGAAGCGATATGCAACTCCCGGTTTTGTTTTGCTGGTTCGCGACAGACAGGACGACAATCCTGCAATCCGGCTAGGCATCACCATCACCAAAAAAGTCGGTAACGCCGTTATCCGCAACCGCATGCGCCGCCGCTTTCGTGCGCTTGCGCAGGAAATGCTCGCCGATAAGGGCAAGGCAGGCGCGGATCATATTCTGATCGGTCGCGACAGCGGCATCGAACGCGATTTTGATGCCTTGCGGGCGGATATGGTCAAGGCGTTGGGGAAACTGTGCGCATGATCGCAAGGCTGCTCATCTTATGCGCACGCGCTTGGCAGATCGGGCCGTCGCGCATTTTACCGCCGACCTGCCGCTACAGCCCCAGCTGCTCGGCCTATGCAATAACGGCACTTCAAAAGCATGGCGCAATTAAGGGTGGCTGGCTGGCCATCAAACGGCTATTGCGCTGCCAACCTTGGGGTGGGCATGGATATGATCCAGTGCCATGACGCCCAATTGATTGAATGACGGGGATTTACACGTGGACGATAAACGCAACCTGATTTTTGCAG
>JBILBJ010000203.1:0-3589 GCA_044353705.1 Sphingorhabdus sp.
CGCCTCGTCGTTGCTGCCGACCGAGCGCCGCAAGCGCTTGACGGCGTGGATCAGCGCATCCTGTCGCGTCTGTCGATGGGTCTGGTCGCGGACATT
Organism: Sphingorhabdus sp.; assembly: GCA_044353705.1. Lineage (GTDB taxonomy): Bacteria > Pseudomonadota > Alphaproteobacteria > Sphingomonadales > Sphingomonadaceae > Sphingorhabdus_B. The sequence goes on from JBILBJ010000203.1 coordinate 97, forward strand.
CAACCAGCGGACCTTGAATTGCGCCGCCTCATTCTCGAACAACGCCTTGCTAACATGCCTGAAGCGCAAGTTGGTGAAGATGTGATCGAATTTCTGGCCCGCACCATCAGCCGCAATGTGCGCGAACTCGAAGGTGGCCTGAACAAGCTGCTGGCATATGCCCAGTTGACTGGCAAGCCAGTGACCCGGACGTTGGCTGAAGAGCAGCTGAAAGACATTTTGAGCGCTTGCCGCCGCCGTATCACCATCGACGAAATCCAGCGTGCAGTGTGCGAATATTATCGCATCGACCGCAGCGAAATGTCATCGAAGCGCCGCGCGCGCGCCGTTGTCCGCCCGCGTCAGGTTGCCATGTATCTCGCCAAGGTCATGACACCGCGCAGCTATCCCGAAATCGGACGCAAATTTGGCGGACGTGACCATTCGACGGTAATTCACGCCGTGCGCTTGGTCGAAGGCTTGCGTCAGCAGGACAGCGACATGGACAATGATGTCCGCGCGTTGCTTCGTCAGCTCGAAGCGTAATCCACCCCTTTTCAACATCCTTTCCAGAGCCTATCCACTGATAGGGATTCGGAGAGGGTGCAATGGGACAATCTTGTGCGTCATGCGGGTCGGCAAATGCGGTTCGCGCGCTATTTTGCGGCCATTGCGGGGCATCGCTCAAAGCGCGACCTGTGGCCCGGGCTACTGCTAAACGTTCATGGGCAATGCCGGGCAAGGCCCTTGCTATTCTGCTGGTTTTTGCGGGTTTATATTTCTGGCTGTTCGTCCTTGATGACATGCAGAACGGTTCGGTAACACCTACAGCCGAGCAGCGCACAAGCGCGACTGCCGCAGCCCAGATTTTCTTCACAATGACCGAAGCGAATATTCGCGACAAGCCGAGCACGTCTGACAGCGTCATATTGGGCAAATTGCCGCGCGGGTCACAAGTGACGGGCCTCGTTCAGCCGGGTTCACCGCCCGGCGATGGCTGGATTGCATTGAGCGACGGCAATGGCTTCATCGCGATGGTCAATCTTTCGTCATCGAAACCACCCGAGCTTGTCAGCTTGCTGAACGATCAATCATGGATTGTTGATATGCCCGTTGATGTGTGGGCGACGACGGCGCCGGACAGTGCGCTGATGGATCGGGTACGGGCAGACACCACGCTAAAACTCGTTGGCCTTACCGCCGACAATTTCATTGAGGTGAAGCTTCCGGACAATCGCTATGGCTATCTGGCCGATGGAAAATCCATATTGGCGCGCTTGGGCGGTAAGCCGATTGCCATTGGCTTTAATCCGCAAACATGTGCGTTCAGCGGCGAAATCGGCACAGAATTTACCAAAATTGGCGCGCGGCTTCGGGCGCAATGGCAAGCGTTGGAAGCCAAAGACTATCCTAACGATGCTGCACGCGAAAAAGCCTATGCCAAGGTCGAAGGCAAAAGCAGCTATGTGCGCCTGCGCCGTTCATTTGATGGATTATCGCTCACGGCGCTTGGTCAGCATTATGAATCGCAGTCGCTATATTTCGCGGACCCGCCCGCTAAGGTCATCGCCGTTTTTCGCGACAATGGATTTAACATCGGGCGCGATGGCATATTCAAGGCAACTGAACTGTACGCTGGCATATCCGGCACCCGCGGTGAGGGCACGGCCTATGGCCAAACCGAGCTGAGTTGCGGGGTCTGATCCGCAACCTTAGCCGATTTTGCGCCGAGCTGAGTTGAAAGCGTTAGCGCTTTTCCTCTGGCGCAACCGAGATACGGACCGTTTCGCCGCCATTGCCGGGAAATCCTGTAAACATCGCCTCAACCAGATTTGCCACAAGATAAGGCAGTTTGTTTGACCGTGACTTGGCTTCCGCCTTGCCTTCAAATAAACGCTTACCGTCGCCGTTACGGTCAATCTTCATGTCGAGGTTCGCAGTGTACACTGTGAAGCTATCGATTTCATAGGGGCGGTTGAAGCCGCTATACAAAAATGGATCATAATAGCCGACGACGTAACGCGCGCCGCGACGGGTGCGCACGACATAGGGCCGGTAAAAGCTGCCAAAGCCCCAATAAGGGTCATAAAACGGATCTTGGCGAACGATGTTGCGTTCCTTGCCCTGATCGACCGCATAATCGAGCGAGACGGTCATATCGGCATTTGCGCCCGACGCGGGCACATAACCGATTTCCTGAAGCTCGCTTGCCACCAATGCCGCATATTGGCCAAATTCAATGCCGCCTGCATTGTCCGGGTTGGCCGCGCGGATAACAAAGGTCTGGCCCTGTGGCGCTGGCAATTGCTGAAAACGCGAGACGTCGGCGTTAAACGGTGTTGCGCAGGCACTAAGTGCCAGCAATGCTATCGGAGCAAGAAAAGTTGCGACCTTTTTTATCATTTCAAATCCCCTAAGCAGCGACCGAGCGCCTTCAATAATACAACGCCATTACGTTACAATAGTTTCGCTGAACTGTGGTTGAACGGTATCAGAGCACAATTTAGCGCAGGAGACCAAGCGCAGCATACGCTGCCTTCAACGTTGGTCCGCCAAGTTCACGCGCTTTCGCCGCCCCCTTGGCAAGCGCAGCGTCTATTTGCTCGTGGTCATCCTTTAGAGCCGCGAAGCGCTCCGAAATGGGGCGCAGATGTTCAATGACGATTTCGGCCAATGCCGGTTTGAATGCGCCAAAGCCCTGGCCACCAAAACGCGATAATGTCGCCTCAACAGTTTCTTCGGCAAAGGCGGCATAAATGCCGACAAGATTTTTCGCCTCGGGGCGGCCTTCAAGGCCCGCAGGCTCCGACGGAAGCGGTTCAGGGTCGGTCTTGGCCTTTTTGATTTTGCTCAGGATCGTGTCGGCATCATCGATCAGGTTGATCCGGCTCATATCGCTTGGATCAGACTTCGACATTTTCGAACTGCCATCGCGCAGTGACATGATGCGCGCGGTTTCTTTGGGAATGATGGGGTCGGGCAAGGTGAAGATATCGGTGCCGTTTCCGAAGTCCGTGTTGAATTTCTGGGCAATGTCGCGCGCAAGTTCCAAATGCTGCTTTTGGTCTTCGCCGACCGGAACATGTGTCGCCTGATATAATAAGACGTCTGCGGCCTGAAGCACGGGGTACGTGAACAGCGCAATGCTGGCGCCTTCGCGGTTCTTGCCCGACTTGTCCTTGAACTGCGTCATGCGGTTCAGCCAACCCATGCGCGCTGTGCCCGTCAACAACCACTGTAGCTCCGCATGGGCAGGGACCTGCGCTTGGTTGAACAATATCGCCTTGTCAGTGTCCAATCCGCACGCGAGCAAGGCCGCAGCCATCTCGCGGGTGTTCGCGGTCAATTCGGCCGGATCATGCGGCATGGAAATCGCGTGCAAATCGGCAAGGAAATACAGGCATTCCATTTCATCCTGCATCTTAACCCAGTTGCGGATCGCGCCCAGATAGTTGCCCAAATGCAGATTGCCGGTGGGTTGAATGCCAGAAACGACGCGCATGATGATTACTCG
>JBILBJ010000204.1:0-3575 GCA_044353705.1 Sphingorhabdus sp.
GCCGTGGGTGGCGCATTCTGGCAAAAATCCGGACCAGAAAAACGGATAAACCACCTGTTTACCAAACTGCTTTAGGCAATATCAAAGGCCGCCTCCTACCTATCGATGCAACAGGAACCGAGTTAACCCTTGCTGGGCATGGAGCAGGAAAAGAATCATGATTGAGAACCAGAAATTCCGTCCAGCGCAAGTCATTGGTCCGTTGGGCGAACCGCTCACGTTAGACAGCTTGCCACCTGCCGGCACCACGCGGTGGGTTGTCCGCCGCAAAGCGGAAGTGGTCGCGGCTGTGAATGGCGGGCTATTGTCCATTAATGACGTGTGCGAACGCTATGATCTGACGCTTGAAGAATTTGCATCGTGGCAGCGGGCTGTCGACCGGTCGGGTATGCCCGGCCTGCGCGTGACCCGTATTCAGCATTATCGCGACTTGTAAGAGCGTCAGCAGAAATACTGACCGCGCGTTTTCAATAGCCAGCGAAAAGACCGACCCCGCCTTGCGCGGGGTTTTTCGTGCGGACGGATCATGGCTTCTTTTTGGCGCGGTGCTTGTTCTGGCGCCTTCCACTGTTGTTCGTCGAAACCTATCGACCACAGTTCCTATTGTTGCGGACAAGCTTTTCCACTATCGTATAGGGACCAATAAAGCGGTTTAGCTGTTGGTATTCTGCTGCTTGCAGGCAGTGACTTATTAAGGTAATACAGCTCCGCGATAAAAACATTGGGTTGCTTGACGCACGCCCGCGACAGAATTTGGAACATCGGTATGAATTACGAAACAACTTTGAGCAGTTCGCTGAATGGCGATTTGATGGTGGATAACGCAGAACGCAATCGGCGTCGGCGGAACATCGCGCTGATTGTTGTCGCAATTTTGGCCGTTGCGGGCGCCGCTTATTATTTCTTTGGCAGCAGCACGCCGGCACCGACTGACGCTGACAAGGCTGGCCAAGCGCAAACCGTTACCGTGGTTGCCCCCGGTCGCGATTCCGTTGTGCGCGCCATTAACGCGACAGGCACGTTGGCCGCGCGCCGCGAAATTCCCGTTGGCGTCGTTGGCGAAGGTGGACGCGTGCTTCAGGTATATGTCGATGCGGGTGCATGGGTCCGCCAAGGTCAGGTTCTCGTCAGCGTTGACAGCTCGGTCCAGACGCAGCAAGCCGCCGCGATTGAGGCACAAATTGGTGTCGCGCGCGCAGACCTTCAACTCGCCCAAAATGAACTCGAACGTGCCATGCAGCTTGTTGAGCGCGGCTTCATTTCAAAAGCGGATGTCGATCGCAAGACCGCAACACGCGACGCGGCACGTGCGCGCGTCAACGTCGCCAATGCGCAGCTGGCCGAAACACGTGCCCGCAACGCACGGCTTGATGTCCGCGCGCCGGTGTCGGGCTATGTCCTCGAACGCAATGTCGAAACCGGTCAAACGGTTTCCGCAGGCAGCGGCATCCTGTTCCGCATCGCCAAAGACGGCGAGCTTGAGCTGCAGGCAAAGTTAAGCGAAGACGATCTGGGCCAAGTTGCCGTGGGCATTCCGGCGACCGTCACCCCTGTCGGAACAGACCGCACTTTCAACGGCAGCATCTGGCAGATTGCGCCGATGATTGACGCCCAAAGCCGTCAGGGCATGGCGCGTATCGCACTGCCTTTTGACACCGCATTGCGTCCGGGCGGATTTGCGTCGGTGGAGATTAAGGCAGGCGCGATGACGGCACCGGTTCTGCCGGAATCTGCGGTGCAAACGGGCCGTGACGGCAGCTTTGTCTATATTGTTGGCAAGGATAACAAGGTTCAGCAACGCCCTGTGAAGGTCGGTTCCGTCACTGCGAATGGTTTGATTATCGAACAAGGTCTTGATGGCACCGAACGCGTCGTTTTGTATGCGGGTGGCTTCCTCAATCCAGGCGAAACAATCAATCCCAAGCTTTTGAAAAAGCAGTAAGTTTTTGGCCTGTCGAGATATAAATCATGAATTTAAATAACATATCCGCATGGTCCATCCGGAACCCCGTGGTTCCGATCGTCTTGTTCGTCGCGCTCACGCTGGCGGGCATCATGTCGTTCAACAATATGGACGTACAGAACGATCCTGACATCGAATTCCCAGTTGTCGTTGTATCGATTTCCCAACCGGGTGCAGCGCCTACGGAAATCACAACGCAGATAACGCAAAAGGTCGAATCCGCGATCCGCAGCGTACAAGGTGTGCGCAATATCAACGCGAGTTCGAGCGAAGGCAATACGACGGTCAGCGCCGAATTCGAAATTGGCGATGACATCAACGCTGCCGTTAGTGAGGTAAAAAACGCAGTCGACCAAATCCGCAGCGATTTGCCTGACGGCATTTTGGAACCGCAGATTTTCAAGGTCGCAACATCCAGCGACCCAATCGCCTATTTCGCGGTGGAAGCCAGCGACATGACGCTGGAACAATTGAGTTGGTTTGTTGATGACACCGTCGCGCGGCGACTGCTCTCAGTTGAGGGCATGGCGTCGGTTAGCCGCAATGGCGGCGTAAACCGTGAAATTCGGGTGGTGCTTGACCCTGCAAAAATGCAATCGCTGGGCGTGAGCGCGAGCCAGATCAACGCGGTGCTGCGTCAACAAAATGTCAACGCATCGGGCGGCCAGTCGCAAATTGCCGGTTCACGCCAGTCGGTGCGCGTTCTTGGCAACGCAACGGATGCGTTCGCCTTGAGCCAAACGCAAATCAGCCTTGGCGGCGGTCGTTCGATTAAGCTGTCTGATGTAGCCGAAGTCACCGATGGGTTCAGCGAACAGAGGTCCATGGCATTTGCCGGCGGCAAGCAAGTCGTTACCTTTGCCATGTCACGTGCCAAGGGTGCTTCCGACGTCACCGTTTTTGACGATGCGATGGTCAAAATCGCCGAAATCAAAAAAGAAAATCCCGGTGTAAACTTTATCACCCTGTTCAACAGTGTCGATTACACCAAGGGCCAATATAAAAGCTCAATGGCGGCGATGATTGAAGGCGCCTTGCTTGCCATCGTCGTCGTGTTCCTGTTCCTGCGCGATTGGCGTGCGACGATCATTTCGGCGATTGCCATTCCGCTGTCCGCTATTCCGACTTTCTGGTTCCTTGACCTGTTGGGCTTTACGCTCAACACCATGTCACTGCTCGCGCTCGGCCTCGTCGCCGGGGTGCTGGTCGATGATGCTATCGTGGAAATCGAGAATATCGTCAGGCATATGCGGATGGGCAAATCCGCCTATCAGGCATCAATTGATGCGGCCGACGAAATCGGCCTTGCTGTGGTCGCAACCACATTCTCGATTGTCGCGGTGTTCCTGCCCGTTGGTTTAATGCCGGGTGTCGCGGGGCAATTCTTCAAAAATTTCGGACTGACCGTTGTGGCTTCGGTTCTCATGAGCCTTGCCGTCGCGCGCATGATTACGCCGATGCTCGCCGCTTATTTCCTTAAATCCACCGGCATGGCCGAACATAGCGAAGCAAGCTGGATCAACCGCTATATGAAGATTCTGCGCTGGTCGCTTGGCCATCGCCGCTGGATGATGGGTATTGGCGCAGCCGCTTTGGGCCTGACCGTCGCGTT
>JBILBJ010000205.1:0-3572 GCA_044353705.1 Sphingorhabdus sp.
GCGAGCGTGCGGGTTGAGCCGCCAGAAACAGGGCTATGCGCGCTCGCTTGCGGAGCTCGTGCTGTCGGGTGAATTGCCGCTCGATGCCCTACCCGCCGATGATGAGGAGGCCATTGCCTACCTTACCCGCGTAAAGGGCATTGGCCGCTGGTCTGCAGAAATATATCTGCTTTTTGCCGAGGGCCGGACCGACATTTGGCCTGCGGGCGACCTTGCTGTGCAAGAGGGCGTGGGCCGTTTGCTGAAGCTGGATGCACGGCCATCTGAAAAAGACATTCGCATCATCGCCGAGCGCTGGCGTCCCCATCGCGGCGCGGCCGCCATTTTTACATGGCACATTTACGCCAAGGGATTTCAGGCGATTTGAGAACGGACGAGAGCTTAAGTCCGAACTTCAGTCCAAGCAAAGCCGCGGCCGCAATATTCAGTTGACCTTTCGGGTAAATTAATGTGGCTGACAGACATGTGAATAAGGGAGAGCCGAAATTATGTCCGAAACGCAAAAAAGCATTTTCATCACTGGCGCCGCGTCTGGTTTAGGACGCGAAGTTGCGCGTTACTTTGCCAATGTCGGCTGGTTCGTGGGCCTTGCCGACGTCAATGAAAAGGGCATCGACGAAACCGCGGCTTTATTGCCAGCGGGTCAATGGTCGCGCCACCGCCTTGATGTAACCGATCGTGCACAGTGGAAAGCCGCCGTCGCCGACTTTGCCAAGCACACAAATGGCCATATGACTGTCTTGTTCAACAATGCGGGCATTGGATCGGGCGGACCTATTCAGGACATGACCGACGAGGATATCGACAAGATGATCGCGATCAACCTGACTGGCGTTATCAGCGGTACCCGCGCCTGTTTCGATCTGTTGAAAAATACACCTGATGCTTGCGTTCTCTACACCAGCTCGGCTGCTGGCATCTACGGATCGGCTGGGCTTAGCGTGTATAGCGCGACCAAGTTCGCAGTGCGCGGTCTTGCCGAAGCGCATGACATTGAATGGCGCCCATTGGGCATCAAGGCCCGCAGCCTCATGCCCGGCTTTATCGACACCAACATCATTGGCGCGGTTGATACAAACAGCAACATGACCGGTAAGGAAAGATTGCAGTCGGCCGGCGTCGAAGTAAGCCCCGTCTCGATCATCGGTCCGGCCGCATGGGAAGCCATCCACGGTGAGAAAGTCCACACGCCCGTCAACAAAATGGCGAAGCAACTTGCTTTTTCTGCCCGCTGGTTTCCGAACCGGCTGCGCAAACAATTGGGCTTGCTGGGCGGTTTAGGTGATGTGGTTAAGCCGTCGGCGCAATAGCGTCGATGGCCGAGGCCAGATCGGCGTCGCGCTGCGATAAGCCGCCGGCGTCATGCGTTGTCAGCAATATCTCAACGCGGTTGTACACGTTGAACCATTCAGGATGATGGTCTGCTTTTTCGGCAAGGATTGCGACGCGCGCCATGAAACCGAAGGCTTCGGCAAAATCGGCAAAGCGTAAAGTGCGCCTTATCCCTTTTGCATCAGCGTCATAGGACCACAAAGGCAGCTGTTCCAAAACCGCTGCGCGATCCGCTTCATCGAGTCTGGAAACCTGCATAACGTCATCCTGATTTTGCAATTGGTGGAATTCATGCCTAAGTCGCCATATGTCGTCACGTCAAGCATCCTTGCCGTCCATCAGCGTTGACAATGTCGCGGTTATCCGCGGCAACCGGCTGGTGCTGCGCGGGCTGTCCGTCACTGCGCGCAGTGGTGATATTATTTGGGTACGCGGCGCAAATGGTTGTGGAAAATCGACGCTGCTTCGGCTCATCGCCGGTCTTTTGCATGCGACAGCCGGTTCGATACAGACGGAAGGCCGGATTGCCCTCGCCGATGAAAATCTCGCGCTTGATGCAAATTTGACAGTCGAAAAAGCGCTCATGTTCTGGGCGGATATGGACGGCGCGACTGCCGACGCGCGCAGCGCAGCAATGGCGGACATGGATTTGCAAGGTCTGGCGCAGGTTCCCGTGCGCTTCCTGTCGACCGGCCAACTCAAACGCGCCAGTATCGCACGCGTTCTTGCGTCAAAGGCGAATATCTGGTTGCTCGACGAACCCTATAATGGCTTGGACAGCGAGAGCTGCGCACGGCTGGATCAAGCCATTACGGCGCACGCTGCGGCCGGTGGCATAGTGCTCGTCGCGGCCCACCAGCCACCATCGATTAACGTGGCGCACAGCCTCATTCTCGACAGGCCGGAGGCTGACGCATGAAGGCATTTACAGCCTTGGTTGCGCGCGAGGTGCGTTTGGCATGGACGGGCGGCGGGCTATGGCTGCCAGTGGTCTTCTATCTTGCGGTTGCGACGCTGTTTCCGTTTGTGACGGGGCCTGACAAAGCACTCCTTGCACGCACGGGCGGCGGCATATTGTGGATTGCCGCGCTGCTGGCGACGCTCCTGCCGATTGAACGGCTTATACTTCCGGACCGGCAAGCGGGCATATTGGATCAGTTGGCGCTGCGCGGCTGGTCTGACGAATTGGTCGCCACCGCCAAAATCATTGGCCAGATTTTTGCCTTTGCCCTCCCGCTCCTTCTCGCGACGGTCGTCGGTTCCGCGCTCATCGGATTGCCTGAGGCGCAATTGGGGACGTTGTTGCTTGGCCTTGCCTTGGCACTGCCCGCGCTTTCCGGGCTATCAGTCACAATCGCCGCGCTGACGGCGGGTCTTAGCGGGGCGAGCGCGCTGGGCGGGCTTCTGCTCGTGCCCATCACGATACCATTGCTGATCTTTGGCGCCGGCACATTGTCGGAAAATCCCGGCAACGCGATGCAGCTACTTGCGGCGACTGCGCTCGCAATTACAGCCTTATCGCCCTTTGCCGCCGGCGCGGCGTTACGCGCAGGCCGGACTTAAGGTCCAAAGCCCTATCGATCTGTTGATTGATGGAATGCCCCGCCGTCAGACACATTACCGAGCCGCGATTTTCTGCGCATAGCCGTCGGCGACCATCGCTTCGACCATGTCGAACAGCTTTTCGGGATCCTGAGCACGCAGCACGGGAATGCCTGCCTCCATCCCTTCGGCAATAACAATTTCGCGCTTTCCGGCGTCCACCGCATCCCAAATCGTGGTTGCGACGACGTCCGGATCGATGCCGTTATCGATGGCGGCATCGCTCGCACCACGCACCGTTCCATCGGCATTCAATGCATTGCGCGATACGTTGGTCCGCACAGAACCCGGCGCGACAACGAGCACTTTGACGCCCTGTCCTGCAACTTCGCTACGCAACGCATCGGCATAACCAATCAACCCGTGTTTCGCCGCGCAATAGGCAGTCCGCATAGGGATGCCTGCTTTACCGGCGACACTGGAGATCATGATAATCTGGCCATGCCCATTGGAAACCAAATGGCCCAAAATCGCTTGTGTCAGCGCAATCGGCGCAAGCAAGTCCACATCAACGATCCGCTGGTAAACCGACAGATCGGTGTCGATGGCGGGTGACCGCTGCGAAATGCCCGCATTGTTGACCAACACATCGATCTTGCCCTGATAGGCAATGGCTTCAGCGACCTTTGACGGCAAGG
>JBILBJ010000206.1:0-3568 GCA_044353705.1 Sphingorhabdus sp.
CCGGTGCCGGATTGCAGGCTTTGGTCACGCCGCCTGCCGCTGCTGGTATGCGCAGCGCGGGTTATATCAAAAAACTGCCGTCCGATCCGTGGAACCGCCCGTATCAATATACGACGCCGGGCAAGAACGGCGCCTTTGACATCTACTCGCTTGGTGCCGATGGCGCGCCGGGTGGCGAGAATGAAAATGCCGATATTTACGGCGACTAAGCCGTCAACCCATCCCAATGTAAAAGCCAATGAACGCGGTTTCACTTTGGTGGAACTGATGGTGGTTATTTTCATCATCGGCATTGCGAGTGCAGCGGTTGTTATGACCGTTCAGTCAACCGATCGCGGTGCACGTGATGAGGCGGAGCAATTTGCCGCGCGCGTTGCTGCCTTGCGCGATCACGCCATATTGCAGTCGCGCAGCATGGCGGTAACCGTGCGCCCGTCTGGCTATGGTTTTGAGGCGCGCAATGCTGGCGCGTGGCAACCATTGTCTGAGGCACCTTTTACGGCGACGGATTGGAAAAGTGGCACCTCTGTGCAAATGGCTGGTGCGCGGCAAATGCGCATCGCCTTTGACAGCACGGGAATGCCATCAAGCGCAGCCAAAATTACGCTAAAGCATGATGCGGTGACCGTAACACTTGCGCTGGCCGCGACCGGAGACGTGCGCATTGTCCGGTAATTCACAACCAACACAAAATGGCTTCACATTGTTGGAGATCATGGTTGCCCTGGCGATTTTCAGCCTTGCTGCGCTGGCGATGGTCCGCCTGCAGGGCTATTCAGTGCGCTCCACATCCAATTTGGGTGACAGCGGCATGGCATGGCAAGTGGCGCGCAATGTGGCGGTCGAAATCCTGTCAAACCCCGCGCCGCCAACCTTGGGCGAAACACGTGGCGAAGAAATGAATGGCGGCCAGAATTGGCGCTGGACCGCAACCGCAAGCCCGACCGATGACACGCGCCTCGTGATGGTCGACATCGACGTTGTCGGCACGGGCAATGCCGCCTTGCGTAAGGCGCGTCTGACCATCGCAAGGCCGGTTGAACAATGAACACGGCGCGGCAATCGGAGGCGGGATTTACGCTGATTGAGCTGTTGGTGGCGCTGGCCATTTTTGCGCTCATTTCGGTTGCTGGCGTTACGCTTCTGCGGTCAGGCACAGACACGCAGATTGCGGTCAAAGAACGTCTTGGCGAAATGGCGCTTTCACAGCGGCTGACCAACGCGCTGGAGGCAGACCTTGCGCAAGCTATCGCGCGGCCCGTGCGCGACCAATCCGGACAACCCGTGCCTGCCTTTACTGAGGGCGATGCCACTGTGTCCGGTGGCATTTTTGGGCTGGTGCGGGCAGGCTGGTCCAATTTCGATGGCGCGCCGCGCGCTGGCCTGCAACGCGTGACCTATGTTCTTGAGAATGGCGCGTTGAAACGTCTGAGCTGGCCCATGTTGGACGGTGCTGCGCCTGCTGACGCGGCAACGATGCTTGAGGACGTTGTGACAGCGACCGCCGAATATCGCGACGATAAGGGGCAATGGCGCGGCGATTGGACCGCAACCGATGCGAACGCCTTGCCACGCGCGATCGCTCTTAAGGTCACCGTGAAGGGCAAACCTGAACAGCGCATGTTGTTCCTTGTGGGGCCGCAGACACGCATCTTGCCAACACCGAGTGCAGAAGGGACGGCTGGCTGATGTTGCCAAAGTCATCTGAACGGGGGGCCGCATTGTTGTCGGTATTGCTGATGGTCGCCGTGCTTGCGGTCATTGCAGCGACGACGCTGGATAGGTTAACGCTGTCGAGCAAATTGTCAGCCAATGGCAATGCTTTGGCGCAGGCGCGGATGTTTACCTACGCCGCTGAGTCCATTGCGGCGGCGCGGATTGAGGACTTGGTCGCACGCGATGCTGCGCAAACCACTTTGGCAGGCGGCTGGCTGGGGGCTCCGCAAAGCCTGCCTATCCCCATCGGCACGGCAACCGCGACACTGCGTGACGCCGGCAATTGTTTTAACCTCAATAGCTTGGTGACTAAATCGGAGGAGCGATATCAGGCCAGCGCGACGGGTCAGGATCAGTTGACGTCGTTGTTGGTGGTTCTTGGTACCGATGAGAACGCCGCCCGCGCAATCGCGGCTGCAGCAGCGGATTGGGCTGATAGCGATATTACCCCGCTGCCCAATGGCGCAGAAGATGATGCGTACCGCGCCGCGCCTGCGCCGTACATGGTTGCCAATCGGCCGTTTGCCCATCCAAGCGAACTGCGCGCGGTAAAGGGCGTGAGCCCCGCGATTTATAGCAAGCTGCAGAACTGGATTTGCGCGCTACCCGAAACCATATTGTCGCCGTTGAACGTCAATACCCTATTGCCCGAACAGGCGCCATTGTTGGCGATGCTTTTCCCGCCAGGTAAATTGAATATCGCGACCGCGCGGAGCTATCTCGCCAAGCGGCCATCGAGTGGCTATGGCAGCCTCATTCGATTCTGGGCTGCCCCCGAACTGGCAGCGTTGGAGCCGGCACCTCTGGTTCAAGGGCAGGTCAAACTGACGAGCAATTATTTCTTGCTGGATACACGGGTATCGCTTGGGGAACTTGCGCTCGCTGGTGAATCGATGATCGTCGCTTCGCCTGCGCCGGCGCGCGTCCTTTGGCGCAGTTGGGGGGAAGAGGAATGACCGTCGTCATCCTGCGCTTCCCGTCATCCGACGTCGACGACCCCGCACTTTTTCGCGTGACCGACGGCGTGTGGCAACATGTCGGTTCATTGTCCGAATTTATGCCTGCGGCGGATGACGAAACAGTGATGGCTGTGGTGTCGCCTGCTGATGTGCGTTGCAGCTGGTTTTCGCTGCAAGGGCTGGAGGCGCGCCAAGCCGAGGGCGTGGCCAAGTTGCGTGCTGCCGAACAATCACTTGGACCGGTGCACGCCAGCGCGGCGCAGCATGTTGGCGATGATTATGTCACAGCCACAATCGCGCCCGAAGTCATGCAATATGGGCTGGATCGCCTAGCCGCGCGCGGCGTGAACCCGGACATTGTTGTGCCATTTGGCCTCGCCATTGACCCACCGACGGACATGGTCGTCACCGGCGAGTTTGATGGCATGAATGTTCTTCGCAGCGCCCAATTTGCAATGCCCGATGAGCCTGTTTTCCGCAGCATTTTTGCGAGCCAGACTGCGGTCGAGATTTTGGACGCGGACACAGTGCGGACAATGCTTTGGACATCGAGCCAGCAACCGTTGCTCAATTTCCGCGAGGGTATCTTTGCCAAGAAAGTGCGGTCCATCTGGGTAACGGCAGAACAGCTGACATGGATTAAGCGCCTGTGCGTTTCGCTTGTGGTGGTCAGCGCGCTGACCATGTTGGTAACGCTTGGGAAATATTGGAGCGCCACCAGCAACGAAAACAGCATCGCGCTTGCCGCGGCACAAAAGGTTGATCCAGCGATCACCGATATTGATCAGGCGGAGGCGCAACTGGCCGCTGCCATGCGCAAAAAAGGCATAATGCAGGGGCGCTTCTCGCCATTATCGGCCGCGTTGTGGCGCAGTGTGAAAGCGTCGCCCAAT
>JBILBJ010000207.1:0-3561 GCA_044353705.1 Sphingorhabdus sp.
TGCACCATCGATGAAAGGCGCGCCGATATATTCGAAGGGTTTTTCGCTGCCCCGTCCTTCGGAGATGTTGGTGCCCTCAAACAAGGCTGTGCCGGGATATACTTCGGCTGTTCGCGGTGTCCGCATATTGGGTGAGGGCGGCACCCAAGGCAAATCCCAAGCGACATAGGGCGCCAAGTCCCGATTCCAGCCGCGCATGGGAATAACGCGCAAGCGCGTGCGCAGCTTTTCCTCACCGACGAACATCTGCGCGAGCTCACCGAACGTCATTCCGTGACGTACCGGCATGGCAAAGCTTCCAACAAAAGAGGCAAATGCGGGTTCGAGGACTGGCCCCTCTATCATCACCCCGCCTAGCGGGTTGGGACGATCCAGCACGATCACCTCGGCTCCGGATTTCTCTGCGGCGCGCAGCATGAACAGCAATGTCGAGGAATATGTATAAAAACGCGTGCCGACGTCCTGCAGATCGACCAGCACAATATCAATGCCGTGCATCATCTTGTCAGTCGGCATCTTGGTTTCGCCGTAGAGGCTGTGGACGGGCAAACCGGATTTGGGATCGATGCCCGAGGCCACCTTTTCACCGGCTTGGGCCTCTCCACGCACGCCATGTTCCGGGCTAAACAGCGCGACAAGATTGATGGCGGGATGCGCGCGCAACAGATCGACGTCGCTGACGCCCTTGCGATCAACGCCGGTTTGGTTGGTCAACAGTGCGACCCGCTTTCCCTTGAGCAGCGCCAGTTGGTCGGAAAGCAAAGCTTCGATCCCGGGGGTGATATGCCTGATGGGAATGGCGATCGATTTGATGGGGGTTGGAGCTTTTGGCTGAATCGGATCAGCCGCAACGGCGGCCAGTGGAAACAGCGCAATAACAAAGGTCAAAAATATTCGCATCATGAAAGGCTATTGGATAACGGCGCCCGCCGCAAAGAAAAAGGGCCGGAGGTTCCCCTCCAGCCCTTTTGATATTCGTGTGATGTCGTGGCTTAAGCGCCAGCGACGTCCGCCAGATTGATCTTGAGGCCTGGGCCCATTGACGAGCTGACCGCAACGCGGCGGACATATTTGCCCTTTGATCCGCTTGGCTTGTTCTTGATGACGGCGTCGATCAACGCGTCGAAGTTCTTGCGCAGGTCAGCGTCAGAGAAGCTCTTCTTGCCGATGCCGCTGTGGATGATGCCCTGCTTTTCAACGCGGAACTCAACCTGACCGGCCTTTGCAGCCTTTACAGCTTCAGCAACGTCCATGGTGACTGTGCCGAGCTTCGGGTTTGGCATCAGGCCCTTTGGACCCAAGGTCTTACCCAAGCGGCCAACGATGCCCATCATGTCCGGCGTTGCGATAACGCGGTCATAATCAAGGTTACCGGCCAACATGTCTTCCATCAGGTCTTCGGCGCCGACTTTGTCTGCACCAGCAGCGGTAGCTGCAGTAGCCTTGTCGCCACGGGCGAAGACGGCGACCTTCATTTCCTTGCCGGTACCGGCTGGAAGCGAAACCATGCCGCGAACCATTTGGTCAGCATGACGTGGGTCAACGCCCAGGTTCATGGCAACTTCGATGGTTTCGTCAAACTTGGCAGTTGCCAATTCCTTGATCAGCTTCAGCGCTTCATCAACGCCGTAGAGCTTGTCGGCATCAAGATGCGCGAGCGATTTTGCTTTTTTGGTCAGCTTGGCCATCGGATCAGCCCTCCACTACTTCGAGGCCCATGGCGGTAGCCGAGCCTGCGATGATTTTTACTGCTGCGTCCATGTCGTTCGCATTGAGGTCGGCCATCTTGATGGTTGCGACTTCTTCCAACTGCGCACGGGTGATTTTACCAGCGGTAACCTTGCCTGGTTCTTTCGAACCTGACTTGAGGCCAAGAACCTTCTTGATGAGGTAGGTCGCTGGTGGCGACTTCATCGCAAAGGTGAAGCTCTTGTCTGCGAACACGGTGATCTTCGTTGGAATCGGGGTGCCCTTTTCCATGTCAGCGGTTGCAGCATTGAACTGCTTGCAGAATTCCATGATGTTCACGCCGCGCTGACCCAATGCTGGGCCGATTGGCGGGGATGGGGTGGCTGAACCTGCAGGAACCTGCAGGCCGATATAGCCGTCAATTTTCTTTGCCATGAATGGCGTCCTTTCATTCTATCGCCGCAATGCCCTGAAAGAGCGGAAACGGGTCAAATTAAGTGGTCCAACAGACATCAGATGATGTCCTCCCACACGGAATCACGTCGCTATTGCGCCGAGAAGCGGTGCCACTATCCGCAATGTGGGCATAATGCAAGCCTTTGCGCGGTTATGCCGGCGGTGTGAGCCGCAGCAGACCTTCCTGAACGACGGATGCGACCAACGTGCCATCCTCGCTATAAATCCAGCCATGGTTGATACCGCGGCTGCCCCCGGTCCAATCGCTGTTCATGACATATACGAACCACTGGTCGACCTGAACATCGTTATGGAACCACATGGCATGGTCAAGGCTGGTGGAAAACAGGCCGGGCGTCACCCAATGCAGTCCATGTGGGAGCATCGCGGATGACAGCAGCCCCATATCGGACGCAAACGACAGAAGTGCGCGGTGCAGCAATTGGTCGCCTTCAATCGGCGCGCGCAAGCGGAACCATTGATAATGGCTGGTGGCCTTGGCATCGGCGGCAGGACGAAAGCTGCGAAGCTCAAATGGTCGCGGATGCGCCATGCGTTCAAGCATATTGTCCGGTATATCGGGATTGCGCGCCATGGCGTCCGAATAATCCCAGCATTTTTCGGGTGGCAACACGTCCGGCATCGGTACTTGATGTGAAAAGCCTGGCTCTGGCTTTTGGAAAGAGGCGGTCAGGTTGAAAATAACCTTGCCTTCCTGCCGGACGACGACCCGACGGTTCGAAAATGCGCGGCCATCAAAATCACGGTGGACGCGAAAATGCAGTGGCAGGGCTTCGCTACCACCGCGCAAGAAATAGGCATGCAGCGAATGGACTTGTTTGTCTGGATCAACGGTGCGCGCCGCCGCCATCATGGCTTGCGCGATAATCTGTCCGCCGAAAATGCGATCGCGCGATGCACGAGAGAATGCCGGAAAGGTGAATTCGTCGGGTTCGTCAGCAGCGTCAAAATCGAACAGGCGGACAAGGCCACGAACCAGCTTGTCAGCCGGTATCGCGCTATGTGCCGCGTTCGCCTTTTCGATGCGCGCCTGTATCTGTTCAGGCGAGAGTGCGGACGTCATAAGAAAGATGGCCAGCGAAGGCCATCACTTCATCAATTCGACTTCTTCGAAATCCAGTTCGACCGGTGTCGCGCGGCCAAAGATGCTGACCGATACCTTCACGCGGTTCTTGTCGAAGTCGAGTTCTTCGACGGCACCGTTGAAGCTTGCGAATGGACCGCCAAGTACCTTGACCTGATCGCCGATTTCGTAGTCGACCGAAACGCGCTTCTTCGGCGCAGCTTCCATTTCCTGCTTCGTGTTCAAAATGCGCGCTGCTTCGGCTTCGCTGATTGGCTGCGGCTTGTTACCCGCGCCCAGAAAGCCCGTTACCTTGGCTGTGTTCTTGACCA
>JBILBJ010000208.1:0-3557 GCA_044353705.1 Sphingorhabdus sp.
CGACCGCGCGGCTGACACGGATCGGCAGGTCGGTGTTAATCTGGATCAGGCTTTTGTAATTGCCCTTATAATAATTGTAACCGGACCAGGTTTTCCCCGTCACAAATTCCATAACAAAGCTTTCGCCCACAGGGAGCGCAATGTGCTGCGCGGTGCGGCGTTTGCATTCGGCGATTGCGGCGTCGAAGACAGGTTGCAGCCGTTCTTTGGGAATGGTGTACCGTTCGTTAAACGCATCAACCCGCGCGGCCAGTGGCCCCGTGCCGGGAATGAGCGTCTCAAGCCGGCTTAATAAAGCGTCATAATGTTCGAGCGTCATAAGCACAGGGACGGTTGCAAACTGGCCGTTTGCTTCATCATTAAACGCGAATTTGCGGCCCTGAAGCATGTGCAGTCTGGTATCTGCGGCCACGAGCATGCCCCGCAAGGCCAAGGCCCGGCGGCGGTCGGCATCATCCTTGAACGTCGGCAAGCTTGCATCAATGGCAGCCGTCAGCTTGCGGGCTTCAGCAATCAGGTCGGCGAGCGAACGTGGACTGGCTTTCGCAGCCGCCAGTAAGGATTCAGGGCCATAATATGCATCGACATATTCGGCTTCATGCGTTCCGGCCTCAAGCGTCAGACGGACATAATCTTGCGAAATGCTGGCTAAAGAACGCGCCGGGGCCGTTGTCGCAGAACGTGCCGCCACGGGAACCGCGCTGCAGGCCGAGGCCAGCAACGCGACCGAAAGGATGGGATAGAAAAGCTTCATAATGCGTCTCCCGATATGTGCTTTTGAGGCGCGGCAAAGCGCAAAATGAGATAGCCCGAAATTGCGGAAACCACCGACCCCATCAAAACGCCAATTTTGACCGCGTCGGATTGTTCCGGCCCAACAAAGGCAAGGCCGCCGATAAACAGGCTCATCGTGAAACCAATCCCGCACAGCAAGGCGACGCCATAGACGTGCACCCAGCTGGCGTCCTTTGGGCGGGCGGCAATTCCGAATGTTACGGAAAGCCAGACGCTTGCGAAAATGCCGATCTGTTTGCCAAGAAACAGCCCCATGGCAATGCCAAGCGGAAGCGGCGCAGCCAGTGCCGCAAAGTTTGTGCCCGCAAGCGAAACGCCCGCATTGGCAAAGCCAAAGATAGGCACAATGAAAAATGCGACGGGCTTCACCAACGCATGTTCAAGCCGGTGCAGCGCCGAATCTTCTGCGTCAGGCGCTGCTATTGTCCGGTGAAACGGAATGGCGAACGCAGCCATGACGCCTGCAATCGTGGCATGAACGCCAGACAGCAATGTCGCATACCATAACAAGGCGGCGAGGATGAGGTAGGGCCAAAGCACATGCACCCGAAAACGATTGAGCGCCATCATCAACAGCCAGATGGCGCCTGCTGCGGCCAATGCCATGATGTTCAGTTCCGCGGTGTAGAACACAGCAATGATGGCCACCGCGCCCATATCATCGACAATCGCGACCGTGGTCAAAAACAGTTTCAAAGACGCAGGCGCGCGGCTGCCCAATAAAGCCAGCACGCCTATGGCAAACGCAATATCGGTTGCGGCCGGTATCGCCCAGCCGCGATGCAGATCTGGATCGCCGCCCGCCACGCCCAGATAGATCAGCGCCGGAACAACCATGCCCGCCGCCGCCGCAATGATGGGAAGCCGCCTGTCGTTCCATGTTGAAAGATGCCCGTCGACAAATTCGCGCTTAATCTCCAGCCCGACCAGCAGGAAAAATATCGCCATCAGCCCGTCATTTATCCAGAGATGAACGGTCATCGGGCCAAGTTTTGGCGTTAGTTCGGGCCCAATCACCGCATGCACGAAATGGGCATAGCTATCGGCAAAAGGTGAATTGGCGACAAGCAGCGCCAAAGCCGCTGCCGCCATCAGCAAAATGCCGCCGGCTGCCTCGCTTGAAAGGAACGCACGCAATGCGGATTGGTTGGGGCGCTTTTGGGACGTTTCAGTCATCGCCCAGCTATATGCCCGCCCGCATAATTGATAGCAAGCGGCGCACAAAACATTGAGCAAATGCCTTGCCTTAGCGGTTTCGGTTGGTCTAGAAACTTCCAAAAGGGCGTTAAATATGGCCAATATGGCGGGATTGAATCGGACTATTGAGGACACAGATACGGATCCGATGGCGGATGAATCGGTTGAGTTGACCGAAGGTCAAAAGGCGTGCCTTAGGCTGGTCGACGACCACATGACGTCCAAAGAAATCGGCCGTTCTCTGGGAATTTCACACTTCACCGTCGATCAAAGGTTGGACGCCGCGCGGCGCAAGCTGAATGCCGCAACGCGAAAGGATGCCGCAAAATTTTTGCGGCTATTGAACAACGTACGATATCCGAGCCATTCGTATACGAAACGCAAGACCTTGAGCGAGGGCAATATGGCGCAAGCCAAAGCGCAGTGATTGCCGCAATCCCTGTCCTGCGCTTCTCCGGCAACCCTGGCCTATCGCGCCAGTCCATGGCTGGCCGGTTATCGGTTGCGCATGGCAGCGTGCGCGAAAGGGAGTTGGCAGCTGGGGTGCGTTGGCGACCCGTTGCACGCATTCCGGTGCAGGTCATTGCCGAGCGTAGATTTTGCGACAACCGACCCGACGCATTTGCGGCCTTGGTCGCAGGCGGGCAGTCTGGCGTAAAATTGCCGCTTGGTTTCCAGTTGGATGGCTATGGTCAGGCTGGCTTTGTGTCAGGGCAAGGTGGCGGCCCCTTTGCCGATGTGGCGGTGCAAGCACATCGGTCCATCGCACAATCGCAACGTGCATCATTTGCGATTGGCGCAGAGATTTGGGGCGGTGGTCAAGACAATGTCATGCGCATAGATATCGGCCCAAATATGCGCGCAAATGTCAGGGCGGGCAGCGCGCTATTCCAACTGGACGCAAGCTGGCGTGTGCGTGTTGCGGGCCACGCACAGCCGGGCAATGGGCAAGCGATGACATTGTCCACCAGTTTCTAAGCACCAGCCTTTATCCTGCCGCTAAATGCCGTTAGGGTCTGTTGGTCAAACATGGATATCTATCTTCCTATAGCCAATTTGTCGGTCAATGCGCTGGTCATCATCCTGCTGGGTGGCGGCGTTGGTGTGTTGTCTGGAATGTTTGGCGTGGGCGGCGGGTTCCTGACCACGCCATTGCTTATTTTCTACGGCATCCCGCCAGCCGTTGCCGCGGCATCAGCATCAACACAGGTAACCGGCGCAAGCGTATCGGGCGTTTTTGCGCATATGAAACGCGGCGGTGTCGATTTCCAAATGGGCGCCGTGTTGGTTTTCGGCGGCATTTTCGGCACAGCTGCGGGCGCAGCGATCTTTGAAATATTGGAAGCTCTTGGCCAGATCGATACCGTCATCAACATCCTGTACGTCATCATGTTGGGCAGCATCGGCGGGATGATGGCGAAGGAAAGCCTGACCAGCGTGCGCGCATCCCGTGCAGGCAAACCGGTGCCAGCGGCGAAAAGGCGGCACCATCCCTTGGTCGCCAATTTGCCGATGCGTTGGCGTTTCTACCGGTCGGGCCTGTATATTTCGCCACTCGCACCGCT
>JBILBJ010000001.1:0-36880 GCA_044353705.1 Sphingorhabdus sp.
GAAAAAGTCCGCGGTGCAAAGGCCAAGGGCGCGCCATTAGGCCGTAAGGTGCAAATTGGCTATGACCCGATGACCGGCCAGCCACAATATGAGGAAGAAAGCTTGGCCTATGAGCCAATGCCGCAGATCGTCATCATCGTGGACGAGCTCGCTGACCTGATGATGACCGCTGGCAAGGAAGTCGAATTCCTCATTCAACGCCTCGCGCAAAAGGCACGTGCCGCGGGTATTCACCTCATCATGGCGACGCAGCGGCCATCGGTTGATGTTATCACTGGCGTCATTAAGGCAAACCTGCCGACGCGTATTTCTTTCCATGTGACGTCGAAAATCGATAGCCGCACGATTTTGGGCGAACAGGGTGCCGAACAGCTGCTGGGCAAGGGTGACATGCTGTATATGGCGGGCGGACGCGGGCTGACGCGTATTCACGGTCCATTTGTTTCCGATGATGAAGTCCGCCGCGTGGCAGACCATTGGCGCGGCCAAGGGCAGCCCGAATATATCCAGGCGGTGACCGAAGAGCCCGAAGATGGCGGTTTCGACTTTGGCGGCATGGGCGGCGACGATAACGAGGAAGATGCGCAATATCGCAAGGCGTGCCAGATCGTGTTTGAAAGCCAAAAGGCATCGACGAGCTGGATTCAGCGTCAGCTGCGGATTGGCTATAACAGCGCAGCCCGGTTGATTGATCGTATGGAAGAAGACGGCTTCATCACTGCGCCGAACCATATTGGCCGCCGCGAAGTGCTGCGTGACCGGACCGGCGAGCCGCTTTAGACGTTAAGACGGCGTTCAAGGCGGTTGCCGTAGCCGCGATTGAACCCATCCCAAGGAAACCAGAATGACCTTTCGAAATTACGTCTTAATGTTCGCGCCCGTTGCCCTGATCGCCGCCGCGCCGTCGACTGCGCAATCGCAGGCGGATCGCATGGCGCGCGTGACCACGCATATGAAGACGGTGGGCACAATGACCGCCAACTTCACCCAGACGGATCGCAACGGCGGGCTTTTAACCGGCAAGCTTTTGCTGAAGCGCCCGGGCCATGTGCGTTTTGAATATCAAAAAGATGTACCATTGTTGATCGTCGCCGATGGACGCGCGCTGACCATGGTCGATTATGAAGTCAAACAGGTGCAGCGCTGGCCAATCCGTAATAGCCCGCTCGCCGCGTTGCTTGACCCGGGCAAGGACTTGGCGCTCTTTGGCAAACTGGTCCCGACATCAACCGATGATGTCATCAGCGTCGAAGTTCGCGACCCGAAGCGGCCTGAATATGGCACCATTACAATGATATTCGTCAACAAGCCCGGCGCGCCGGGTGGATTGACGCTGAACGGATGGGTTGCGCTTGATTCCAAAAACAATCGCACAAGCATCCGACTCAGCAACGTCAGCTATAATGGCGCAATCGCCGACAGCGCATTTTCGTGGAAAGATCCACGGCCTGTCCGACGGAAATCTTAAAATTGGTCGACGAACCGATGCTAACTGCCGACAAGCTGCCAATCTGAACAGATTTGTTCATGTGAACGACAGGAAAGTCATCCTATCAACCCATGGTCAGCGATTGAGAGTTCGTGTGGTTTTCCCCCTGTTGCCCACGACGTTAAATCGTCGCTGATACCCGCGTGACGGACGCAAGCTTAGCCCTCATCCCAAATGCCCCCGGGATGAGGGCTTTGCTTTTTTGGCATGGATTTCACTTCACCGACTTGCCCCTGCCGCTTCTGGCATATAGGGCCATATTCATATGTCTCAGACCATCCGTATCGCCTCGTGGAATATCAATTCGGTTCGCGCCCGCATCGACATCGTCGAACGCTATCTGAAAGAAGAAGCGCCCGACGTCCTGTGCCTGCAGGAAACCAAAGTCATCGACAGCCTGTTTCCGGAAGGATTGTTCCGGCAGCTTGGCTATCGCCACATGGTTTTGAATGGCCAGCCGATGCATCATGGTGTCGCGATTGTTAGCAAGCTGCCCTTAATCAACCGCCGCGTTGAAGATTGGCAAGCGAACGGCGAAGCGCGGCATGTGGGTGCGGAGCTGAATGTCGACGCCGCAAAGGGTGTGCGGATCGACAATGTCTATATTCCGGCTGGCGGCGAAGTTCCCGACAGCGAAGTGAATTCGAAATTCGGACAAAAGCTTGGGTTCCTCTCGCGCATGACCGAGTGGTCGCGTGCGGTCACCAGCCCGACCATATTGACGGGTGATTTCAACGTCGCGCCGCTTGAGCATGATGTTTGGAGCCATAAGCAGCTCGTCAATGTCGTCAGCCACACAAAGATTGAATGCGAACATCTGGCCGCGATTAAGGAAGCTGCGGACTGGGTGGATGTCGCGCGGCATTTTGTCGAACCGTCGAAGAAGCTGTACACATGGTGGAGCTACCGAGCGCAGGATTGGGAGACATCGGATCGTGGCCGACGTCTTGACCATATGTGGGTGACCCCTGACTTGAAAGAGAAGGCCAAGTCGCATGTGGTGCACAAGCATGTGCGCGGATGGGGCAAGCCATCTGACCATGCGCCCATCGTCACGGAATTTGCCTTTTGAACGGTGCGCCCGCAACCGAGGGCGATGCGCGCCGTGCGGCGCTGGCCATTGACGCGCTGCGTCGTGGCTGGGCCATCAATGTCGAACATCTCGGCCAAGCCCTTTGCCTTGTACCGATAGAAACCGCACGCGACGTTGCGGGTGCGCACGCGATCCTGCTCTCTGCCAGCCGCGCGGCCACATTGAAACTCATGAACCAGCGCGCCGCCGCCGATACCGCTTTGCCGGTCATGATAAAGGCGCCAGCTGACCTTGATATCAACCTTGCGTTGGCGGTGGCGGATCCAACGCTCGATTTGCGTTACCCGATGAAGGGGCCGTTTGAAGCATTGGCCCTGGCCGATGGACCCTCTGCTGCTGCGGCCATTGAGCTTGCCCGGCTTGCCGGGTTGCTTCCCGCCTTTTTGGTGTTGGCGGATTCGGGCAATTCGTCTGCAACAGTATCCCCACAGGATGTCGCTGCGTTTGACGATAGCGGGGCGCTGCACATTGCGGCGCGCGCGCGGTTACCGGTCGCTGCAAATGTTGATGCTGAAATCGTCGCATTTCGAACGGACGTGGACGCGTCAGACCATGTCGCGCTGCTGATAGGCAAACGCGATGGCACGCCGCCGGTTGTCCGGTTGCACAGCGAGTGCCTGACCGGTGATGTCCTGGGCAGCCTGAAATGCGATTGCGGCCCCCAATTGCACGAAGCGTTACACCAAATCTCCGACGCAAATTGGGGCATACTTTTATATTTGCGTCAGGAAGGCCGTGGTATTGGCCTGATCAACAAATTGCGTGCCTATGCGCTTCAGGATCAGGGGTTTGATACGGTCGATGCAAATACCCGATTGGGCTTTGCCATTGATGCGCGCGATTTTTCGGTCGCCGCCCGCATGCTTGAACTGCTTGGCATTTCCAACGTACGGTTACTCACGAACAATCCTGAAAAGGTTGAAGGTCTTAAGTCCGCAGGCATATCTGTCGAGGAACGGCTGCCGCTCAAAATCGCGGCGAACCCGCATAATGCCCATTATCTCGAAACGAAAAAGAGCCGCACCGGGCACGCGCTTTAGCTGCTTGCCGCAAATTGCAGTCCGTTTCCTATGCCTGGATGTTGGAGGGCCTTCCTATTTGAACCTTATTGCGGTTCGCGAAGGCGCTCTTCGTCGCGTGACGATCGGGGTTCCCGGCGCCCGATAGCGCGTTCGATAAATGCGTCATCCAAAGGTTCTGGGTCAGTCGCTGGCATAGCACCCGGATCGTCAAGCGCAGGGTCGCCCTCAATCGGCATGCCGTTTTCGTCGAACAGCAGCCCCTCTTCCCCTTCGCCAAGCAAAAGCTCTTCGCCTTCCAATTGTTCGGGGAAGGTTACTTCGGTCGCAAAATTTTCCACGGGTCGGCCGGACACCGCAACCCGCATATAGGCCGCCCACGCTTGTGCTGGCGCACGGCCGCCTTCTAATCCGCCGATTGAGCGCGCATCGTCGCGGCCCATCCAGACCCCCGTTGTCAAACCACTCGAAAAGCCAAGAAACCAACCGTCCTTGTTGCTGCTCGTGGTACCTGTCTTTCCTGCGACGGGACGGCCGATATTGGCGGCGCGGCCTGTGCCCGTTGCAACCGCGGTCTGCATGAGGTCTGTCATGGCACCGGCGACCCAATCCTCTACCAATTGCACGGATCTGGCGGTCTTTGCCGTATATAAAATCTCGCCATCAATGGTGGTGACTTTGGAGATGCCATAAGGGGTAATGCTGCGACCATTGGAACCCACGGATGCAAATGCCTGCGTCATGTCGATAACGCGGGTTTCCGATGTCCCAAGCACCATCGACGGCTGCGTATTTATGGGTGTCGTTATACCAAAACGGCGCGCCATGTTGGCGATGCTGCTGGTACCAACCTCTTGCCCCAATTGTGCCGCGACCGTATTTTTCGAATAGGCAAATGCCGTTCGCAGTGAAATTTCACCATCATAATTGCCGCTGCTGTTTTTGGGTTGCCAGCCTTCTATTTCAACTGGCTTATCTTCGACTATGTCTTCGGGACGGAACCCGGCTTCTAACGCGGCCAAGTAGACGAACAATTTCCAAGCCGAGCCTGGTTGCCGGACTGCTGTGACCGCACGGTTATAATTGCTGGTCACATAATCGGTGCCGCCAACCATCGCTTTAACCGCGCCATCGCGGTCAATCGACACCAGCGCACCTTGTGCACCGCGCGGTGTGTTGGCCGTTATTGCAGTCGTTGCCGCACGCTGCATTTTCAGGTCAAGCGTGGTCCACACATCAATGGGTTTTTCGGTTTCGTCAATCAGGCCGTCCAATTGTGGCAATACCCAATCGGTGAAATAGCGGACGCTGTCTTGCGGTTGCTGTTTCGCCATTTTCACGTCAGCCGGCTTCACCTTGCCGGCCTCGGCAGCGGAGATCATCCCGGCATCCTGCATCACGCCGACAACCACCGTGGCACGGTCAATCGCAGCCTGCGCATCTGCCGTTGGCGAATAATTTGATGGCGCCTTTACAAGGCCTGCAATGATTGCGGCTTCGGCGAGGCTGAGATCTTCCGCGCCATGATCAAAGAATTTCCGGCTCGCCGCATCAACACCATAAGCACCGCCACCGAAATAGACTTTGTTCAGATATAATTCGAGTATCTGGTCCTTCGAGAATTTCGTTTCCATCGCCAGCGCAAGGATGACCTCGCGGATTTTGCGTCCGAATTCCTTGTTGTTGTTCAGGTAAATGTTGCGCGCCAGCTGCTGCGTGATCGTTGAGCCACCTTGGGTCCAGCGTCCGTCAATTGCGCGTACGTAAAGCGACCGCGTGATCCCAATAGGGTCGACGCCGGGATGGATATAATAGCGCCGGTCTTCAACCGCGACCATCGCGTCCTTCATTTCAGACGGCAGTTGGCTAATGTCCAGCCATCGGCCGAAACTTGGCCCAAGTGATTGGATAACGGTGCCATCGGCCGCACGGACGCGGATCATCTGGCCATTGGGCGATGCCTTTAAATCTTCAAAGCTGTCGATTTCGCTGCGAGCGATGGCTACAAGAATGCCCAACACCATAACGCCAAGAAGTGCCGCGATAACGCCGGCTTTGATGATACGTAAAATCCACGTTCCCATTGGGCGACGTTCTTTCGAAATTTTGCGCGCGCGTGCCATTGTGGAGGGTGTTAATCGGTCACGGACTCGCCGACAAGCGCGTTCTTAATCGGGGTCGAATGTAAGCGCGGCGCTGTTGATGCAATAACGTAGTCCTGTTGGCCCCGGACCATCGGGAAACACATGCCCCAAATGCCCTTCACACGCCGCACAGCGCACCTCGGTGCGGACCATGCCGTGCGAGACATCGGTATGTTCATCAATGGCTGCACCGTCCGCAGGCGCGGTAAAGCTTGGCCAGCCCGAACCGCTGTCGAACTTGGTGTCTGATGTAAATAGGGTCGTGCCGCATCCGGCGCAGCGAAACTCGCCTTCGCGTTTTTCATCAGTCAATTTGCCCGCAAAGGCCCGCTCGGTTCCCGCCTCCCGCAGGACATGATATTGAACCGGGTCCAGTTCTGCGCGCCACTCGGCTTCGGACTTGATAATTTTTTCCATGAAACGGCCTTTCGTTGATGCAGATGTGGGCCTGTTTGCCATCGGGTTCAAGAGCCTGGCTTAACAGATGTTTTCCCACCCATTACCACGCAATATCAGTAATCAGCCGCGGCGCGATGCTGCACGCGCAATGCGGACCAGCTCTTCTTCCAATATCGTGTCCGCCAGTCCATCGCGGACATGCATAAGCTTGGATTCCACCTCAAGCAGATGGCTGTTTAATCCGGCAAGCCGCACCGATGGCCAGCGCGCAAGTTGCTGCGCGTAGTTGTCGGCGTCTTTCCAGAATATCGAACGGGTCGCTTTGACGACGGCGCCGGGGCTAGAACCATTGTCGACCTTTGTGCGCATAGAAGCGAGCAACGTCACCCGCCGCTGCATCGCGCGGATGATGCGGATGGCATCGACCCCCATGTCGCGCGCGGCGACAAGTTCCCGCCCCGTGCCGCGCAAATCGCCGCCCATGACCTGATGGATGAGGCCGTTGATATTTTCCTCGCCCGTTTCCGCGGACAAGGCTTCGAATATCGGGACTTCAACCGTGGCCGGGCGTTGCGGCGACGAATCATAATATAAGGACAGCTTTTCGATTTCGGCTTGCGCCAGTTTCCGGTCCTGACCCGTGTAGCGCGCAATCCGTGCGGCCAATGGCCGGTCAATCTTTAGCCCCATCGTGGCGGCGTATGCCATTACGGCGGCGGCGGCATCGCCTTCCTCTGGCAGATAACAAATATACACCATCGCGCGCGGGTGGGCCTCGACAAGCTTGCGCAACTTGCTGGCCCTGGTCAGGTTGCCTGCGGTCGCGATGACCGGGTTGGCGTCGCCTTCAAGGGCGAGCAGATTTTCGACGGCGGCAACGCCTTCTTCCCGGCGGAAGTTCAGACGGATGTGCCGCTTATCGCCGAATAGCGAAAGCGCCGACGCCTCGTCCGCCAGAAGCGCGGGGTCATTGCGAATACGGTCGCTATCGATATCGATCCGTTCCGAACCCGTCAACGCGGCGGACATTTGCGATGCGATGTCAGCGGCCGCCGATTCATCCTGACCGAAAATGAAAAACAGCCGGATCTCCGGACGTGTGCCAATGGCACTTATAAAACTGCGTTCTTTTGCGTTGCTCATTCGCCGCGGGCGTAGATTGAAAGCCGGGTGACAATCTGATCCGCAACCTTCTGCGTCAGATTCTCCAACGCGCTGTTTTCGCCAGCGATGGTGGCATATTCCGAACCGGCGACGTCGATGCCTGCGTCGGACCCCGCCGTTGCATCAAGCACGGTTTCTCCGGTAGCGACGGAGATCAGTTGATAGCGTGCGCGCAATGTGCGCCGTTCACGCGTCACCGTATCGTCGGCACGCACGCCAAAGCCTTCAATCCGGTCATCAAGTGTGACGACCAAGCGGAATTGGGCGACGTTGCTGTCTTGAGCGCCAAGGCGGTCCGTTAACGCATTGCGCATCAACCAACCGCTTTTGCCTTCGATTGTCGCGACCGATACCGAACCCAGCGCCGTTGCCACCGCGCCCGTTGATCCACCGCTGTACAAAGGCTGCAATCCGCAAGCGGGCAGCATCAAAGCAAGCAAGATGGGGGCGATGAAACGGTTCATAGGACGATGTTGACCAACCTATCGGGCACGACGATGATTTTCCGGATATCGGCACCGTCAATCGCATGCTGAACCTTTTGGCTCGCAAGCGCAAGCGCCTCCACTTCGGTCTGGGGCATGCCCTTGGCAACGGTCAGCGTATCGCGCAGCTTACCCTTCACCTGAATGGCAATGGTCACTTCGTCTTCCACCAGCAGGTCAGGGTTAACCTGCGGCCAAGGTGCGTCGGCGATAAGGCGGCCGCCCGTTGCCGCGCCAAGCTGCGTCCATGCTTCTTCGGCCAAATGCGGAACCATCGGCGCTGACAATGTCACGATCGTACGGATCGCTGTGTCGCGGCTTGCCGAAGGCGCAGCCTTTTCAATGGCATTAGCAAGGTCGTAGATTTTTGCGACCGCCTTGTTGAACGCCAGTGCTTCGATGTCCGCACCGACGCCTGCAATGATCTGGTGCGTTTTGCGGTCCAGTGCCTTGTCGACACCTTCGGCGCCACTGACCTGACTTGTCAGACGCCACAGGCGCTGCACAAATCGCCAGCAACCCTCAATCCCCGCTTCGGACCATTCCAGATCGCGTTCGGGCGGGCTATCAGACAGCATGAACCAGCGCACGGCATCGGCGCCATATTGGTCCACAATATCGTCTGGATCGACGACATTCTTTTTGGACTTGGACATTTTTTCAATGCGACCCGCGACCGCAGGAGCGCCGCTGTCGATGATGGTCCAGATATCGCCGTCACGCCGCACCTGATCGGGGCTCAGCCATGTTCCATTGGCATCCTGATAGGTTTGGTGCGTCACCATGCCTTGCGTAAACAGCGAGGCGAACGGCTCTTTCACGTCGATCATGCCAATATGGCTGAGCGCACGCGTCCAAAAACGGGCGTAGAGCAAATGCAAAATCGCGTGCTCAACACCGCCAATATATTGGTCAACCGGCAGCCATTTTTCGGCCGCCGCTCGGTCAAAGGGCTTGTCATGCGGCTGGCTTGCGAAGCGGATGAAGTACCAGCTGGAATCGACAAACGTATCGAGCGTATCGGTTTCGCGGCGCGCCTCTTGATGGCACTTGGGGCAATCGACCTTGCTCCAGGTCGGGTGACGATCCAGCGGGTTACCGGGGATGTCAAAGCTGACGTCTTCGGGCAATTGCACCGGCAGCTGGTCATTTGGCACGGGGACCGCGCCGCATGCCTGACAATGGATGATCGGTATTGGCGTACCCCAATAACGCTGGCGCGAAACGCCCCAGTCGCGCAGGCGATATTGCGTTTGGCCTTGGCCCCAGCCTTCTTTCTCGGCCTTTGCGATCACATCCGCTTTCGCTTGGTCGACGGTCATGCCGTTCATCCAGTGCGAATTCACGATAACGCCGGGGTTGGTGTAGGCGACATTTCCTTCAAAATGGCTGTCGGTCAAATCGCCATCGGCAACGACACGGGTAACAGGCAAATCATATTTGCGCGCGAAATCAAGGTCGCGCTGGTCATGTGCTGGGCAGCCAAAGACCGCGCCCGTGCCGTAATCCATTAAGACGAAATTGGCGACATAAACGGGCAGATGCCAGCTTGGATCCAGCGGATGCTCAACGGTAAGCCCTGTATTGAAGCCAAGCTTTTCAGCGGTTTCAATGTCGGCCGCTGTCGTCCCGCCTTTGCGGCATTCCGCGATAAAATTCTGCAAATCAGGCGCGTTGGCCGCCAGCTTTTGCGCCACGGGATGGTCGGCGGCAATGGCGATAAAGCTTGCGCCGAACATGGTGTCGGGGCGCGTTGTAAACACATCAATGCCATCGTCACCGCCCGGAAAGCGGAACCGGCATTTCAAACCTTGCGATTTGCCAATCCAGTTTTCCTGCATCAACCGCACCTTGTCGGGCCATTGGTCAAGCGACCCAAGGCCAACAAGCAATTCTTCTGCAAAGTCGGTAATCTTCAAAAACCACTGGCTCAGTTTGCGACGTTCAACGGGCGCACCCGAACGCCAGCCCTTGCCGTCGATCACTTGCTCATTGGCAAGCACCGTCATGTCGACAGGGTCCCAGTTCACGGCGGACTCTTTGCGATAGACGAGCCCGGCGGCATACAGCTTCAGGAACAATGCCTGTTCATGGCCGTAATATTCGGGCTCACAGGTCGCGAGTTCGCGGGTCCAGTCAATCGCAAAGCCAAGCCGCTTCAGCTGCGCTTTCATGTTCGCAATATTGTCGCGCGTCCAACCGCCGGGGTGGACCTTCTTCTCCATCGCCGCATTTTCCGCAGGCATGCCAAAGGCGTCCCAGCCCATGGGGTGCAGCACTTCATGTCCGGTCATGCGCTTATACCGCGCTAACACGTCACCCATGGTGTAGTTGCGCACATGGCCAATATGGATGCGGCCCGATGGATAGGGAAACATTTCCAAGACATAGGCACGTGGCTTTGTCGAGTTATCGTCCGCAACAAAGCTGCTGCGTTCTTCCCAAATCTTTTGCCACCGCGCGTCGGCGACGTGCGGGTTAAAACGCTCAACATTCGTCATAACAATTATCCGGTGATTGAAGACCGGCGAAGGTCACGCGCCTTGGTAAGGATGACCGCCTCAAGCTTTTGAACGGTTGCTGCGCGCAGCGGCGCTGCGACCCACTGGTCATTTTGCAAAACTTCGCGGCTGCCGGCGACGCGCAATGCGTCGGCGCGCAAATCCTGATCAAGGATCGAAATGGTCAGCTTAACGCGCTCGCCAGGGCTTTGCGGGTTCACATACCAGTCGGTGACAATGACACCGCCCGACGAGTCGGTTTGCAGCAACGGCATGAAGGACAAGGCATCAAGCGATGCGCGCCACAGATAGCTGTTTACGCCGATCGTGGTGACTTGGCTGGCTGCGAGATCCGCCTTTGGACGCTCGCTTCCGCCACAGCCGGACAGCAGCCCCAAGCTTAACAGGCTGCCGGTCGCAATAATGAGTGCCAAGCGGTTGGTGCGCATAAAATGTCCTTGAACTATGAATATCTGAAACCTCTATAGCGGCTTGCTGTCCGGAGCAAGCCTTCTGGCTGCTGAACGGCGTGCAATTAATGCTGCGCTCATCTTCGTCCCGCTAAGTGATTGTGGACATCATGCAACATTTGGCCAAAAATCACGTTATTCGAAAGATAAATTGGATGGGCCCCTTTTGAATCGCCAAAAGTATGCCTATACGAACCAAAGACAGGAGAGTCGGTAAGAGAATATCATGGACGTGAAGCGGGCATATAAGCGGAAATACGCAACGATTGTGGCAACATTGCTAGCAACGGCTTCGCTCGCGGTTTCGCCCTTCGTTGTTCCTGCTTTTGCTGCAAGGGCTTTTTCGCAAGAGCCGTCGGCTGGACCAAGCTGGATTTCGATGTTCACGCCTGCGGGTGGTGACAGTGTTTTGGCACAGAAATTCTCGGCCGCACGCATTGAACCAAGTGCGCGCTTCCCATTTACGCCTGCAAACGCCGGTGATAGCCGCACAATCACAGTGGCGGCACGCGCGAATTCGCGTTTGACCGCTGGCGCCGTTTCCATCCGCAATGCGCTGGCATCCAGCGAAGTTGGTGCGGGCAAGGGTCTTCGTCTTTCGGCGGTGGACTATCGTTTGACAGCATCAAAGGGCTGGCAAGGTTTCGCTTTGCCTGCTGCACAGCGTCGCACAGTTAAAGCACCGTTGAGCGAGCTTGGAAAAAGCAGCTTCTCGTTGGATGAGACCGCAAGCAAGCCAAGCAAGTTCAGCACAAATATCAAATTGGACCAAAGCCGCGAATTGGCACCGCCAGCACGCGGCAGCGCAGCGTCGGGCGATTACAAGCTTGATGTGGGCGGAAGCTTCTCAATCAGCCGTAAAATCGACGTGACCGCCGGTGTTCGTTATGCCAGCGAAAATGACCGCGTCATTCCATTGGCTGACAACCGCAAGGACAGCGAAGCTGTCTATGTTGGAACCAAAATCCGCTTCTAAGCGGTCCTTTTCTTAAAAGCATCAATCGCCGCCCAACCGTGGATCAACCGCGGGGAAAGCATCTGTGCGTTTCGGCGGTTCATGCCGCCAAGCGCGATGATGCGGCTCGATGGCACCAGTGTTGCGAGCCGGTTAAAAGACAACGGCCCAAGCGGTCGCGCCCCCGGGTGACTGTTTGTTGCGTAGACTGGCGATAGGAACAACAGGTCTGGGCGTGCCGCCTTCACGCCTGCAATTTCACGCGCATCATGGACTGGCGCGCTGTGCAGCAATCGCGCCGCGCGCCGGCTTCTTTGGTGAAAACCATCTGCGTGCCAACGCATCGCCGTCCGCTCGTCCCCCGCCAGCAGCAGAACATGCCCGCGCCGCCGACAAATGCGCATGACCTGCCCGAACAGCAATTTTCGCGCCGCCGCGTCCAAATGATAATGCCGGAAGATGACACCCGATCGTGCGGGAAGCCGCTGAATGGCGGGCAACAGGTCATCCCCCAGACGTTCGTCGGTCATCAGCCAGATCTTCGGCAGGGGGTGGCTTCGCGGCATAGTTCTGCCTATAGCGTCGCGCTATGCAGGAAGCGACACCAGAAACATCCGCCGGCCCTTTGGCCGCAATCCGTGAACGCATGGCGGCCGCCGCCAAGATGGCCCGGCGTGCGCCGGAAGGCATCCATCTGATTGCGGTTTCGAAAACCCGTACCGCAGAGGATATTGAGCCGTTGATTCGCGAAGGCCAAATGCTCTTCGGTGAAAACCGCGTTCAGGAAGCGGCGACCAAATGGCCCGCGTTGAAGCAGCGCTACCCCGGCGTGCAATTGCATCTTATCGGGCAGCTTCAATCCAACAAGGCGGACGAAGCGGTTACCTTGTTCGATATGATCCATTCGGTTGACCGGTTGTCGCTGGTGACGGCGCTCGGCAAGTCGATGCAAAAACAGGCGCGTCATATCCCGTGCTTCATTCAAGTGAACATCGGCGCTGAAGAGCAAAAGGGAGGCTGCGCGGTTTCGGAATTGCCGGCATTGATTGCGGCGGCAAAGGACAGCGGTGTTCCATTGGCGGGGCTGATGTGCATACCGCCAGCGTCGATTGAGGCCGCGCCATTTTTTGCGTTGCTGGCCGAGCTCGCAGCGCGTCATGATTTGCCGCAACTGAGCATGGGCATGTCGGAAGATTTCGTCACCGCGATCATGATGGGCGCGACCTATGTGCGCGTTGGCACGGCCTTATTTGGCGCGCGCAGCAGCCCCGTTTAAGGCAAAGCGCGCATAACCCGTCTTGGTGGCGACCACGGCTTCAACCGTCTCGCCATCCGCAACGTCGCAGGCGCGCAAGATCGCGCCGTCCTGCACATCCAGTCCG
This sequence comes from Sphingorhabdus sp., assembly GCA_044353705.1. GTDB lineage: Bacteria > Pseudomonadota > Alphaproteobacteria > Sphingomonadales > Sphingomonadaceae > Sphingorhabdus_B. The sequence goes on from JBILBJ010000001.1 coordinate 13,102, forward strand.
CCCGTGAGGGCGCCAAATGCGGGCATGATGATTTTGCGCGCAGTTTTGACAAAGCACCGCCGCGAGACCATTCGTCCGCGCAAGACCTGACGAAATTTCGGGTGGAAATGTCCTGAAATTTCTGGATTGGGATCGCCACGCTGCGCTTCGTGCCGAAATGTGATGCCCGACAGGCATATCTCGTCGCGCGTTTTGCCGCCCCAGATACCGCAAACCGCGCGGTCGTGGTTTCCGGTGACCCAGAGCCATTCGGTATCGCGGGTCAAGTCGATCAACAATGCTGCCGCTGACTCCGCCAGTCGGGCTTCGCCGGCATCGTCGTGGAAATTATCGCCTAAGGATATGATTTTGGCTGGCCTGTATTTGGTGCAGAGCGCTGCAATGTCCTCAAGCGTTGCGATGCTGTCATAAGGCGGCAACATCTGGCCATTTAAGGCATAAGCGCTGGCTTTTTCCAAATGCAGATCGGACACGAGTAGCGCATTTTGGGCAGGCCAATATAAGGCGGCCTCACCGGCAACCTCGAATGACTGACCCCCAAATTCAAATGCATGCGACATCGTCTGCGCCTATGCGGATTGTCTATCTTTGGCGCAAGCCGTTGTGGGCTACATTCCTATGACGCAAGAACCATCCGTGTCTTTGGCTCCAGCGAAACGCCTTTCGGCGGATCGAAGCCCACGCGCCGGTTGCTGAAATCAATTAGCACTCGGTCAAACAGTTTCAGTGCGTCCATACCGAGCAGGATTGCTGGCCGATCCTGAAGGTTGAGTGCCGTGAACGCGTAATTGTCGGCGAAGGTCATTGGCATATCCTTAATGATCAGCCCGCCGACCTCAATTTCGCGAATTTGGGTATAGTCACCGTTCAGGATCGTACCTGTTACACTGCGCATCTTTACAGGGATGAAGTCAAAGGCGCGGTGCCGCCTACGCAGCTTATCGCGCAGGACGACATTGGCCATGCTGCTTTGCGCGCCGGTATCCAGAATGATGTCGACCTTAATGCCATCAATCCGCGCGCTCGATAAAATCATCCGGCCCGCCTTGCGCCGCGCCTGCACGACAATCATGCCATTTTCGAGCTTTGTCTTGCCGCGCGTTTTACGTGACGGCAGTACATCCATTGTCTGATGGACGAAATCGAGATGCACCCGATTGTCCTCCAGACTGTCGATACCCAACAGCCCATATGCGCCGAGGTTCGCGCGCTCCAGACCGGGTGCCTCGACGCCCTGCAGGTTAACGGACGCGGTGGAAATACTGTCGATGAAAAAGCTGTTGACCTGATATCGTCCCGATATGGTCGCGAGCGTGAGCGTTGGCCCTGCCTCCAAAGCCAGTTTGCGCGCGAGGTCATTGGCAATGACGGTCCGTTCTGCGCCGGTGTCGACGATGAAGGGGACGGCGTCGCTGCCGTTCACACGCACCTGCACGGTCATCCGGTCGCTTCGATCAATGCCGAACTGTTCGGTGATGGCGGCAACATCCGATGCAGCATCCGGCGTAAGCGGAGGCGGCTCTTGCGCCATTGCCGATGTACTTAAAAACAGGCCGATGAATCCAATCGCGCTGTGTTGCATTTTCAAATCTCCAGTGCCGCCACAATACGCCTCTTGAAGGACAGCGACAAGGCATGGCCCGTCGAACCGAATCCGCCTTTTGTCGAAGCGGAAACAAAGTCGTTTGTTGCGGCGGCAGCTTTGCGTTAGCCTCCGCACCATAAAATTAGAGAAGGGGATAAATATGAAGAAACTTCTTTTGGTTGCCGCGCTGGCTTTGCCGATGGCACCTGCCTTTGCCGATGCGCCGAAACCCGACGCGCTGGTCGCCGATGGCGTCCCTCCCGTGCCGGATGAACTGCCCGTGCAGACACGGCCCCATATGGAATTTCGTACGGCAAGCTTCTCCGGTTGGCACCCTACCGACAAATCCATGCTGATCGCCACCCGTTTCGGCAATACCGCGCAGTTGCACCGCGTCGCCGGTCCGATGATGGCCCGCAAGCAAATTAGCTTTGAGGCGGAGCCCGTTGGCGGCGGCAGCTGGGCCCCGAAAACCGGCGACATTTTGCTGACGCAGAAAGATATTGGCGGCAATGAATTCTACCAAATCTATGCGCTGAAGGACGGCAAGCTCACGCTGCTGACCGACGGCAAAAGTCGCAACAGCATCAACGCATGGAGCGATGATGGCGAGTTGGTCGCCTATACGTCGACGCGGCGCAACGGCACCGACAATGACATCTATGTGATGAACCCGCGCGACCCATCGACAAGCCGGATGGTTGCTGAAGTCAAAGGCGGCGGTTGGAATGTCGGCGCGTTTTCGCCCGACAAGAAAAGTGCAGTCGTTGGGCAATATCTGTCGGTCAGCAATGTAGACATGTCCCTTCTCGATCTGGCCACGGGCAAGATGACCCCAATTGGCGATCATGCTAAGGATATCGCCATTGGCGGCGCTTCTTTTGCGCCTGACGGTTCACTGTGGGTTACGTCCGACGAAGGTTCGGACTTTCAGCGGTTGGGGACCATCGACATCGCCACCGGAAAATTCACGCCGCGCGGTCCGACAGAGAATTGGGATGTCGACAGCTTCGACATTTCACCAGACGGCAGTTTCATCGTCTACGAAACCAACGAGGCGGGGATAAGTAAACTCAAATTGCTTGATCTGAAAACCAACAACGTCCGCGTTGTGGACGGCTTACCTGCAGGCATTATCGGCGGGTTCGAAGTCTCCGAATGGGGCGAGATCGGCGTCACTTTCAACTCGGCCCGCAGCGCGGCTGACGCGTACAGCGTTGACCCAAAAACGTTGAAGGTAACGCGCTGGACCGAAAGCGAAACCGGCGGCCTGGATGTGTCGAAGAATGTCGAACCTGAATTGCTCACGGTCAAAAGCTTTGACGGATTGTCGGTCTCGGGATTTCTCTATCGCCCCGATCCGGCGAAGTTCCCCGGAAAGCGGCCGATGATCATGAATGTGCATGGCGGTCCTGAAGGGCAATCGCGCCCTGGCTTCCAGGGGCGCAGCAACTATCTGCTGAACGAAATGGGTGTCGCGATTTTTTATCCCAATGTACGCGGCTCAACCGGATATGGGAAAAAATTTGTAGGCCTCGACAATGGCCCGTTCAAACGTGAGGACTCGGTCAAAGACATGGGCGCGTTTCTCGGCACGCTGGGCAAGGACCCCTCGCTTGATGCAAGCCGCTTCGGCCTCGCTGGTGGGTCCTACGGTGGCTATATGTGCTATGCCGCCGCCGTGCAGTTTAAGGATAAATTGCGTGCCACGAACTGCATTGTCGCTATTTCCAACTTCGTCACATTTTTGGAAAACACCCAAAGCTATCGCCGCGATTTACGCCGCGTCGAATATGGCGATGAACGCGATCCGGCACAGCGGGCAAAGCTGCTTGAGATATCCCCACTGACCCGCGTGGCTGAAATCACGAAACCGATGTTTGTTGTCACCGGTGGTAACGACCCCCGTGTTCCAGCATCCGAAGCCGATCAAATCGTAAAGGCCATCCGCGACAAGGGCGGCGTCGCTTGGCATTTGTTGGGCAAAAATGAAGGACATGGCTTCGCCAAGAAGGAAAATGTCGACTATCAATTCTGGTCGACATTGATGTTCTGGAAGCAGAATTTGTTGAATTAAAAAGGGGCTGCAGATCCAAATCATCGTAGCCCTGATCTTCGTCGAAGGGCGCCTGTCTGCTCGTCACCCTTCGACAGGCTCAGGGCTACGGTTTCTTTTTAAGGTGTCATCGCAATACCGGCGAGGCTTTCGGCCTCTATCAGCAGCGCGTCATCGACCGACCCCTGCGCCACACTCTCGCGGCCAATCATCACTAGCAACGGTACGGCGAGTGGGCTGACGCGTTCAAGGTCGACATGCAGCATCGTTTCGGCGGCGCGGCCTAGCAAATCACCAAGCCGCCCAACGTCGGTCAACCGCGTGCGCGCGTCGGCCCACGCTGCCTCCAGCAAAAGATGGTCTGGCTCATATTTGCGCAGCACATCGTAGATGAGGTCAGTGGAAAAAGTGACCTGCTTGCCCGTCTTGCGCTTGCCGGGATGCTGCCGCTCGACAAGGCCACTGATGACGGCCACCTCGCGAAACGCGCGCTTCAATAAATAGCTCGTTTCCACCCACTCGACAAATTCATCCGCCAAAATGTCGGAGGAGAAAAGCGGGCGTGGGTCTGTGATGGGCTTCAGGCTCCAGACCCCCAAGGCATAATCGCTGGCGACAAAGCCCATGGGCATCAGGCCACGACTTTCCATGCGGCGGGTGATGAGCATGCCTAGCGACTGGTGTGCGTTCCAACCTTCAAACGGATAGGTCACCATATAATGACGCTTGTCGTGCGGGAATGTCTCGACGAGAAGCTGGCCGGGCTTGGGCATCTGGCTGCGATAGGCCTGCATTTCCAGCCACTCGCGCACTTCGTCGGGAAAGCGCGCCCAGCCTGCGCGATCGGTCAACATCTGCCGCACCCTGTCCGCAAGATGCGTGGTGAGCGGCAGGCGCGCGCCCATATAGCTTGGGATATTATTGGCAGGCTTCGTCGCGGCGCGGACAATGAGGTCGAGGTCCTTGATGGATTCCACCTCAAGCGCCATGCCTGCGAAGGTAAATGTGTTGCCGGGGCTAAGCGTGGAGGCGAAGGATTCCTCTACCTTGCCCAACTTGCGGCCATTGCGGAAACGGATTTCGAGCATCGGCGCATCGACAATGATGCCTGCATTAAACCGGTGCTGCGCGGCAAATTGCGGGTGCGACAGCCGCCACCTACCGTCGGGGTCTTTGACCAGTTTCTTGAAACGGTCATACGCCCTCAACGAATAGCCACCCGTCGCGACAAAGGCGATGACGCGGGCAAAGGTCGCGGCGTCCATCGCGGAATAAGGCAGGGCAGATTGCACCTCCGCCAGCAACTGTTCCTCATCAAACGGCCCCGCGCAGGCGATGCCCATGACATGCTGCGCCAAGACGTCATAGCTTCCGGGGCGGAAGGTTTCCCCATCGCGCACGCCCTCGGTCACCGCGTCATAGGCGGCCTGCGCCTCTAGATATTCGAAGCGATTGCCGGGCACGAGGATGGCCTTGGATGGCTCGTCCATCCGGTGGTTCGACCGGCCAATGCGCTGCAGCAGCCGTGACGATCCTTTGGGCGCACCCATTTGAATGACGCAATCGACATCGCCCCAGTCGACACCCAGATCGAGCGAGGCTGTGCACACCAAGGCGCGCAATTTGCCGTCGGCCATCGCGCCTTCGACCTTGCGGCGCGCCTCAATCGACAGCGACCCGTGATGAATGCCGATGGTATATTTGGGCTCATTTGCGTCCCACAATTTCTGGAAGATAAACTCGGCTAGGAAGCGGGTGTTGCAGAATATCAGGGTGATTTTGTTGCGGCCAATTTCGTCGATCAGCTGCGGTATCGCATGCTGCCCGCTGTGCCCCGCCCATGGCACGCGGCCTTCGGGGAGGAGGATGGTCAGCTCAGGCTCTGCCGCTGCCTCGCCTTCGACCAAGCGCACTTGGTCGATGTCGCCATGGGGCGCGAGCCACGCGCGATAGTCATCGGGATCGGCGACGGTGGCGGATAGGGCAGCGCGTTGCAAATCGGGTGCGAGCGTTTGCAGACGCGCAAGCGACAGGCTGAGCAAGTCGCCGCGCTTACCATTGGCGAAGGCATGCACTTCATCGACGATCACCCGCTTGAGCGTCGAGAACATATGCACGCTGTCTTCGTGGCTAAGCAGCAGTGACAATGATTCGGGCGTAGTTAGCAATATATGTGGCGGCTTCACCCGTTGCCGCGCCTTGCGGTCCGACGGCGTATCGCCAGTGCGCGCCTCGACGCGAATGGGTAGGCGCATTTCCTCGATCGGGATTAGCAGATTGCGGCGCACGTCGGTCGCGAGTGCCTTGAGCGGGGAGATATAGAGTGTGTGTAAGCCGTCCGAGGGAGCGTCAATCAAATCTTTGAGGCTCGGTAAAAATCCGGCCCACGTTTTACCTGCACCGGTCGCGGCCACCAGCAGGGCATGCCGGCCATCGCGTGCCGCTTCGACCATCTCCAACTGATGCCGTCGCGGTTGCCACCCGCGCGCGGCGAACCAGTTGAGGATGATGGGCGGTAAGTTCACGCCGAGCTTAATGCCCGACAGTCTCTCCGCGTTCCAGCCCCGATGCCGCCAATTGCGCATCAATTTGCGCCATTAGTCGTTCGAGACCTTCTTCGGACGAAGCCTCGGCGCGGGCGACGATAACGTCTTGCGTGTTCGATGCGCGCAACAGCCACCAGCCATCGGGCGTATTAACGCGCGCACCGTCGGTGTTGTTCACATCCGCGCCATCCGACGACAATCTGGCAAGCACTTCGTCAATCACGGCAAATTTGCGGCTCTCATCGACTTGGAAACGCATTTCGGGGGTGTTGATCATCTCGGGCATTTCGCTGCGCAACTCGGTCACGCTTTTACCGAGCTTAGCCGATGCCGACATCAGCCGGACGGCGGCATATATCGCATCGTCAAAACCATAATATTCATGCTTGAAGAAAATATGCCCGCTCATTTCACCGGCAAGTGGAGAGCCCGTTTCTTTCATTTTGGACTTAATTAGGCTGTGACCTGTTTTCCACATCATGGGCTGACCACCCAGCGCGCTGACGCGATCGAACAAGGCCTGTGATGCCTTTACATCGGCGATAATCGTGGCCCCCGGTATTTCGCCGAGCACATCTGCGGCATAGATTTGCAGCAATTGGTCGCCCCAAATTACGCGGCCTTCGCCATCAATGGCACCGATTCGGTCACCATCTCCGTCAAAAGCCACTCCAAAATCGAGTTTCTTTTCCGCGACAAGCCGCTGCAAATCGACCAGATTCGCTGGGTCGGTGGGATCCGGGTGATGATTGGGAAATTGGCCATCCACTTCCACGAACAAGAGATGGTGCTCTCCAGGTAACATCTTGACCAATTTTTCAATTGCCGGTCCCGCAGCGCCGTTACCCGCATCCCAACCGATGCGAAATGCCTTTTGTGGTGCCGCCTGCGCTACGCGGGCTACATATTGGTCGAGAATGTCGCATTGTTCCGAAGTGCCGTTACCGTTTACCCACTCCATGGCCGAGGCCATGCGGCCAATTTTTTGAATATCTGCTCCAAAAAATGGTTTGCCCATAAGGACCATTTTAAAGCCATTATAATTGGCGGGGTTGTGACTGCCGGTTATTTCTATGCCACCATCGACATCATCCAATACGGCCTCAGCATAATATAGCATGGGAGTTGGCCCAATGCCGATGCGCACCACATCAACCCCGCTGTCGTTGAGACCCTTGACCAAAGCTTCCTCAAGCATGGGCGAGCTTGCCCGTCCGTCATAGCCTACCACTGCCTTTTTACCGCCAGCGTGTACAAGGCAGGTCCCGAACCCCCGGCCAATGGCATAAGCATCATCTGCGCCCAAAGTTTCGCCGATAATGCCGCGAATGTCATATTCGCGAAGCGATGTGGGGTGAAAATGATGGGCCATGAAGTGTCCTATACGTCCGGGAGAGATATTGGCAGCTAAAGCCGTTTATTGTTCAAGTCATCCAACAAAAGGTCGCGTGCCTTGTTCAATGCTGCGGCGCGTTCTGCGCTACCGCCCGTGTCTGGATGATTTTGCGCGATCAGTGTGCGATGACGCTCGCGAATCCGTTCAGCGTTGTCGAAACGCGACACGCCCAGCAGGAAGCGGGCATCATCTATATCCGGCACCTTGCTCTGCTTGGCCCGGGAACCGAACAGTCGCAAAATCAGGCCGCGATACCAGATGCCGGCTATCGCTATCGCCGCCACACCGATCAGCAGGCTTCCCCGCGCCGCAAGAAATGCCCCAGATAGTCCCAGCAATATCGGTAGCAATTGTTGCTTTTGTAGCTTGCCTGTCCACACGGCCCAGCCAAGGGCAAGAAAAGCCAAAATGGCCACAAACGTCATTACGCCAGTGCCAGCTGACCGACGTCGGGCAGGGCAAGCCCAGTGACAAGTTCACGCAATTCCTGCCGCGCTACGATATGCGCGGTCGCCAACTGGCCCAGATGGCCCTTGTCGATCAAGGTAAGGCCGGACGGGAACAGCTCACGATAAATGACGCGTTCATTCAGCCCCGGCACCGAACGGAAACCAACGCGCTTGGATAATTCGGTCAGTGCGTCGGTCATTCGCTGCTGATTGCGCGCCTCCATATTGTGTAGGCGATTGCGAACCACGACCCAGTCGATGGTAACGCCATCGGCCTTCGCGCGCTCCTTGCGTGCGTCCCAGATAAGCTCTGCATAGAAGCTCAGTTTGCGCACTTTGAAATTTTCGGCGTCGACTTGGCCAATCAAGTCAAAATCAACAAAGCTGTCGTTGATGGGGGTGACCAATGTATTGGCGCGCGTCGCAACAAAACGGGCATAAGGATCATCGCGTCCTGGGGTGTCGAACACCAGGAAATCATTTTCTGCGCCTAGCCGCTCCACCTGACGTTCTAACGTGGCTTGCGAATCATGTTCGAACACTTCGAACACCGGCATCGGCAAGGTGACTTTGCGCCGCGCCATCGTGTCGCGCCGGTTTTCCAAATAGCGGTATAAGGTGCGTTGGCGCGAATCCAAATCGATGCAGGCCACCCGTGCACCGCGTGACGCCAAAGCTATGGCGACATGGACTGCGGTAGTTGATTTACCCGTTCCGCCCTTTTCGTTCGCAAAAACGATGTGATGTGCCTTGGCCATAATCCCCCAAATCTGCCTCAAAAACGATGCGTGGCGACATTTGCCTTGAATTGTCGCTGTACCCTCCCGCATAGGCGAGTTCAACAAAGGCCAATAAACAAGGCGACGTGGACGTGCAAACCATCAATCAGCTTGACGCATTGCGGCAGCACATTTCAGCGCTGCGTGACGCCAAGGGACGGGTCGCCTTGGTCCCGACCATGGGTGCATTGCATAATGGGCACATGATGTTGGTGAAAGAGGCGCAGCGGCATGCCGATGCGGTGGTCGTATCGATTTTCGTCAACCCGACACAATTTGGAGCGAATGAAGATCTCGACGCCTATCCCCGCACGATGGCACGGGACGCTGAATTGCTGCGCGCTGCAGGGGTCGACATTTTATGGGCCCCGCATGAGCATATTATCTATCCTCCTGGCTTTGCAACGCATGTTCATGTCGGTGGCCCAAGCAATGCCTATTGCGGCGCCGCGCGACCCGGGCATTTTGACGGCGTTGCGCTGGTGGTCGCCAAATTGTTTAATCAGGTTCAGCCCGATGTTGCGTTATTTGGGGAAAAGGACTTTCAACAACTGGCAGTCATCCGGCAAATGGCCCGAGATCTGGATTTCGCGTTGGACATATTGGGCGTACCAATTGTGCGTGACGCAGATGGCCTCGCTTTGTCATCGCGCAATGCCTATCTGACGGATGAAGAGCGGGCGGCGGCTCTGGCTTTGCCACATGCATTGGGCCACGCGGCGGCCCAGATCCGTGCAGGCGACGATGTCGGGCAAACGCTCGCCAAGGCCTCGGCGGATATCCTTGCCGCCGGCTTTGCGCGGTTGGATTATCTTGCCCTTGCGGATGCAGTAACCTTAGAAGAACTGCAACATTTCGACGGCAGGTCCGCGCGGTTGCTTGCGGCGGCCAAGATGGGCAAGACGCGGTTGATAGATAATTTGGCGATTTAGGCGCCGACACCGCTTTTCGTAGGTTTCTACTTGCGCGGATTTTGCTTTTTTAGCTGAGGATAGTGTTTGATATGTCGGCTCCCATCCTTGTAACTGGTGCTGCAGGCTTTATCGGCCACGCGGTGGCGCACCGACTTCTCGCGCGCGGAGAGCGTGTCATTGGCATCGACATCGTGAATGACTATTATGACCCCGCTTTGAAAGAGGCACGGCTCGCGACTTTTGTCGGGATAAACAGCTTCGCCTTTGAACGCGTCGACATCGCTGATGCCGACAAGATGAAGGCACTGGTGCGCGACAATAATATCCTGCGCGTTGTCCATCTCGCGGCGCAGGCGGGCGTTCGCTATAGCTTGGAGAACCCGTTTGCTTATGAGCGCTCGAACTTGGCGGGCCATTTGTCCGTGCTGGAGGCGTGTCGCCACGCTGAGGGCTTTGAGCATCTCGTCTACGCCTCGTCGAGCTCGGTCTATGGTGACAAGCCGATGGGCGGCGAAGGTTTTAAGGAGGAGGAACCCGCCAACGACCCAGTATCGCTCTACGCCGCGACCAAGCGTGCCTGCGAATTGATGAGCCAGTCTTATGCCAAGCTTTATGGCTTTCCGCAGACTGGCCTGCGCTTCTTCACCGTCTATGGGCCATGGGGGCGGCCCGACATGGCCTATTTCAGTTTCACCCAGAAAATCCTGCGCGGCGAGGCGATTGAGGTTTACGGAAATGGAGAGATGGCGCGCGATTTCACCTATATAGATGACATTGTTGACGGGATCATCGGGTCGCTCGACCATCCGCCCCCACGCGGGGAGCACAGGGTCTTCAACATTGGCGACAGCCATCCAGTTGGCCTGATGGACATGATTGAGACGCTCGAAAAGGCGATTGGACGAGAGGCAGTGAAGATCATGCTGCCCATGCAACCGGGCGATGTCACCGCGACCTATGCTGATGTATCGAAGCTACATGCACTGACGGGGTACAAGCCAAAGGTCATGTTGACCGAAGGCTTACAAAAGTTCGCCGACTGGTATCGGCAATATTACGGAACCGAAGCCTAGGGCTTTAACTGCGGATGCATCTCATCGAATGCAGCAGCCAGTTTTCGGCCCGCAATCTCCCGACCCGCTGCGCGCGGCAAACCAAGTGCCGCCGACAGTGGCCCGCCCAATAACGCATCGCCCAGCGCCATGAGCACCATCTCAAGCGTCAGCTGGTGTAGCGACGTGTCGGCGTGGCCGTCTTCGGCAATCTCGTCTACCAGCTTGTGGATAGCCTCGACAATCGGGTCGAGCGCATCTTCATTGCCGGACAGCAGCATCCACGATGCGAGCGCGCCCGCGCCTTCGCGGTCGAACTGATCAAAGATTAAATCGGCAAGCTCATGTGGCGTCACCACCCCACCACGCATTTGCGCGACGGCCTCAGCGACCTTACTACAGATATTCTCGCCCATATACGCCGCCAGAGCCCGCTGGAGCCCCGACGCAGACCCAAAATGATGCAGCAGGTTGGCATGCGTTCGCCCGATTTGTCCGGCGACCGCCTTTAAAGTAACCGCCTGCGGCCCTGTCTCAAGCAATAGGCCTCGCGCCGCCTCAAGCGCCGCCATCCGGCTCGCCTCCGGGCTTAATCGGCGCGGCATGCCGACGTCTTTGAAATCGATAATTTTAGGCGCCTGTGTTGCCATATTCTTCGCGATCCCCCGCTAGTCTTACAACGCTACGCCAATTTAAGGAGATATCCAAGTGTGTTGCGCGGTAAACTGCGACCGAATTCGCGCAATGAATAATGCCGCCAGAGTCCCTTTAAGGGAGCCGGGAAGCTAGAGCCTTTTGAAGAGTGATTTACAGGGTCGGACGTCTCGCCCCTAGATGATATTGCTCCGTGCATATAAAACTTATAAATGTTTGCGGGCGGTGTCTGGTTGGCAGGGTTTTTGGGAATGGGCTTTTGGTTTATCAGCCCGGCTTCGCCGTTTTGCCCGAACGAGGCTTTCCAGCGGTAGTAGCTTGATCTGCCTATGCCGAAGTATCGGCATGCCTTGCCCACATCACCGATCTTCTCAGCATGCCGCAGCACTTTGAACTTGCGCTGATAATGGCAGTTGCAGCATTGAAAATATTTCGGGCGCTAAAGGGCTTGAACCGCTAACACTCCCGGTGGGTTGCTCAGCGCAACAAATATTTGGTGAACGGATAAATCAAGGAGGTGGAGGGGAGCCCTACGGTTCAGAGGTTCTTTAGGTTGGCACGTGCCAATGCGCTACCAGCAAGCACAAAATGGACAGAATTGAATAATCCGCCTTCACCCTCCCAGTCAGAAGTGAAGCCACAGCCTGAATTTACCTCCACCACATTAACAAGGGCAAGCTGCAGAAGAACATTGTGTGAGACGTGGTGGTTATTAATCGGGCTATCGACTGGCGCCGTGCTCAGGCGAGAAACCCTGCGTTTTCCCGTGAAGAGATGGCGGCCACGGAGGGGGCGCAGTTAAACTGGGCCCGCAGGGGCATGCCGAGGCAGATACACTATGCGCCGATCATAAGCACCCGGCCAGACCTTGCAGCCTCCCCTCGCCTTGATATGCTTGGTAAATTCTGCCCATATAAAAAGCCGGTTGTTTTTGAATATTCATGGATATACGGTTGTGTGGCTTTTACAGTTTGTACGGATATAAATTTTTTTTTTATATATCAGGCTTGTCATATTCCGGTGAGCTCTGCTACAGAAGTAAATCAGAGTTAACAGTTTCGTTCGGGGTAAAGGGTTAAAATGGCAAAGCGCACCGTAGTTGGCGTATCAGAAGTGGGGCGGGGTCAGAAGGCTCGCACTGCTCGTAAGCCTATAAAAAAGAATGATTTGGCCCTCCAGGCTGAGGTGGACGCGGTTAAGTCCGATCTCCCTCTCGATGTGAGCGACGTTGAGGAGACAAGCGCCGGCGCCGGCCTGGGTGACGGCGGCGTTTTTAGTAAGATGATTTCTAATGCGGTTGCTTCTGACGAAGGAGCTCCGGCTCCGGCGGCCGGAGGTGCTGGTGTTCCCCAAGCTTCTGCTGGCGGCCTGGGTACGGAAATTTATGTGGCTACCGGCCTTGGTTTGCTTGGCGGCATTGGATTTTTGGCGACCTACGGCGAAAAGGCCAAGCCACCAGTTTTTGGGTCGACGGAAGTTGCTGCGACCGGCGAAGAAGATAAGCCGCTCAGTGGCTCCGTTAAGGCGACGGACCCCAATGGCGACACTTTAACCTACGCAGTTGGATCGGCGCCGGCAAATGGCTCGGTGACGGTCAATGCCGACGGTAGTTACGTATATACGCCCAAGGCAAACTATGCCGGCTCCGACAGTTTCACTGTCACTGCCAGTGATGGCAAGGGTGGCACTGCGACGCAGGCTGTCAAGGTTACGGTGACGCCAGTTAACGACGCGCCCGTTATTACTAGTGCTGCCCAGGCTGGCGCGGTGGTTGAGGATGGCGCATTGAGCGCAACGGGTAAGTTCACTTCAAGCGATGTTGATGCAGGCGCGACAGCTACTTACACTGGCAGCAAGGCTGGCACTTACGGCAGCTTCACGATTGATGCGGCCACAGGTGCTTGGAAGTATGATCTGAACAACGCTACTGCTCAGGCGCTTGCTGCGGGCGAAGCCAAGACCGAGACATTTGCGGTTGTCGTTACTGACGATAAGGGCGCAACTGCGACCCAGAATGTGGTTGTAACGGTCACAGGTTCGAACGACGCTCCAGTGATTTCGACCACAACGACGGCCACTGGCGCGGTTGTTGAGGACGGTGCGCTCTCTGCAACCGGCACTGTCGCTTCAAGTGATGTCGATGTTACGGGCAAGACAGCTACGTACACTGGCAGCAAGGCTGGCACTTACGGCAGCTTCACGATTGATGCGGCCACAGGTGCTTGGAAGTATGATCTGAACAACGCGAGCCATCAAAATCTGGATGAGGGCGAGGTTAAAACTGAGGTCTTCACCGTAACCGTAACCGACGATAAGGGTGCGACGGCAACCCAAAATGTCACTGTCACGGTAACTGGCACAAATGATCTTCCGGTCGTTTCGGCTACTTCTGATCGCGCGGTCAGCTTCCAAGAGGCTGGGCCAACGGCACTGGTTGCCTCGTCTCAGATGATTAAGGTTGCAGGAACTGATGCGGATGGCGGTGAGGTAACTTTCTTTGTTCCACCATCCACCGCAGTCGCAGACATCACGTTGGCTTCGGATGGAAGTGGGTTTACTTACACGCCTAAGGACATCAACTATCACGGTACGGAAACAATTGTTGTCCGTCTGAATGATGCTCAGGGCGCGGGTAAATTCACCGAATATTCCGTTCAGGTAACTGTTACGCCAAATACTGCTGAGAACCAGCGCATTGATAATGGCCTGACAAAGGCTGCATATAATGCAGCTGGCAGCGGCTTGACTGCGGGTGATAACTTCACATTCATCGACGACTCTAGTCAGACAACCAACGTTGAAATCACCAACTTCCAATTGGGTGACAAGATCCAGGTGTCGGCTTCGGCTTCAAAGTATAGCTTTGCGGTCACTGGCGCTGGTGATCTGGAGATCACTTATATTGATACCGCGTCGGGTGCGAGCAACGTCATTCTTCTGAAGGGTGTTGCCGTCAATGCTGGCTTCATCGAGGATGAAGTGACTGCAGAGACGCAGCTTGGACTTGGTAACTTCTTCATGTCGCTTGCCGATGGTGCGACAAACGCATCTGGCGCCACAGTGGCGGGTACATCACTTGATGTCGACAGTGACACAAGTGTGAATACTTTTGCCTTGTTCAGCGCAGCTGGCGGGGACATTGCCTTTGCTGAAGATGCCAATCTGGCTAACCGCGCATTGATCCAGGGTTTTGGCGCCGGTGATACTATCACTGTCTCCAATGCGGCTGCGGCGGCTTACTCTTTTGCGCGGGATACCAATGCGGGCAATGACATTGTCATCACGTATAATAATGACGGAAAAATCAACGAGATAGTACTCCAGGGCGCTGCAACGGGCTCCACTGGGACGCTCGACACCTTGGCCTCAGTTGAGGCTTTGCTTGGCGCCGGCTTCTTCAAGGCTGTCGGTGGCAGTGGTGGATCTGGCGGCGGCGGTGGCACCCAGCCATTCGTCCCAACAGATACCGTAGTTGCTGACAATGCGTCGGGTAGGGCGACTGTCAACGCTGGCACTGGAAGCATTAAGTTTACTGATGACGCCGGAGTGCGCTCAGATGTGATTTTGCAAAACTTCAGTTCGGATGACCGTATTTTCACAAATACGGCGGCTGACAACTACAACTTTGCCATTTCCGAGGAAGACCCAGATGATCTTGTCATAACCTTTAATAATAATGGTGTTTTGAACCAATTTGTTCTGGACGAGGTCCTCGCCGGAAAAGATGCATTTATTGATAGTTACGCCTCTGCAGTCGCTGCAGTCGGTTTTGAATTCATGAACTTTGGCTGATTTCTAACCGAAACGGCGAATTAAAAAATTTTTTGGAGAATATACAATGGCTACTCAACTCAACAATACGTACCTGGCCTCCGGTGGAACTCTTGCGCTTGGTTTTGGGACTTCTGCAACGAGGGTTTATGGTTCGGTTGACGCTGACACTGTAACCATCGCCGCCGGCGTGACTGTCGTTCTTGACGGTTCTTTCAACCGCGGTAACGACACCATCAAGTTCACTGGTAACGCTGCAAGCTACAGCATCGTGCGCGTAAATGCTTCGACCGTACTGGTAACGGACGCGTCGGGTACTTCGGTAACCATTCCAGTCGGCAGCGCCGGCACCAAAATTCAATTCGCTGACGCAACGCGTACCCTCTCGGGCAGCTCGGCAGGTATCGTCCTTGGTGACCAGGCCGTTACATCTACAGCAGCTCCCTTGGCCCAGGGTACTTCGCCTGCAGGCGAATTCATTCTGACCAGCAGCGCGCCAACCGTGACTGAAGGCAGCAATGGCACCAAGACGCTGACCTATCTGCTTCAGCTGAACAAGGCGCCTACTTCTGAGCTTTCGCTTAACTATCAAACCACTGATGCCGGCACTGCGCAGGCGGGCGATGACTTCCAAGTCGTTGCGGGTCTGGTAACGTTTGCTGCTGGTCAAACCGCGGCTACAGTGTCCGTCACCGTATATGGTGACACCACTGTTGAGGCAGACGAAACCGTTGTTCTTCGCGTTTCGGGTTCGAAATTGGTTGCCTCGGTTGACGCCGTAGGTACAATCGTAAGTGACGATATTAATCCGGACGCCGTGACCAGCTACACCGTTTCAGCTGGCGATATCGCCGCGGCAAACGCAGCCGACGTGCCCGCTATCATTAACGTCGGCAATACAGGTGATAAGACCGTAGCTATCCAGTCTGACGGCGCTTCGGCAGTGAAGGGTGTCATTGTGAACGGCAATGCTGACGTGACGGTCACTTCAGGCGCCGGCAATGATAAAATTACTCTCACCGGCAACGGCGATAATACTGTTAACGTTGGCACTGGTAACGACGTTGTGAGCATCTTTGGATCTGGAGCAAACACTGTCGTGTTTGGTTCTGGCTCACTCAAGGGTGGCGACGCTGTAACTGGCGGAACCGGCGTAGATACGGTTGTTATCTCTGGTGACGGAAACGTTATCGCCTTTGACGCCAATGGCGACGGTGTTGAGACAACTGGCGCCGTGCTTGATAGCGTTGAAAAACTCGTTTTTAATGGCACGACTGCTACGATCAGTGCCCTTTGGCTCGAGAAGGTGCTTGCCGATGGAGGCACCATGTACCTTCTGGGCTCGAAGGCTACGTCCGTGTTGACTATATCAGATCTGGACCAGACCGAAGGCGACACGCTCGATATCAGTGGTTTGGTTTTCGAAGGTGGCTTTAAGGGCATTTTAACAACCGGCACCGGAACTCTAATCCTTAATACAGCCCAGAAGGCGGCGGTTGAATCCATAAGCGCGAAAACCGGTACATTGACCCAGGTGGTTATTGTGGCTGGTGAACAGACTGTCGCGCAGGCCCAGGCGTTGATTGCTGCCGGAGAGACCGCGAAATTTGCGCTTGTTGACACTGCAGACGCATTGGCACGCGCTCCGGCTGCTGTTTTTGGCAAGGCGATGTCCGTAGAGTCAACTACCGATGCCACAGCTGCTCAGGCCGTAGCAATCGGCACCGCTATCGCTAACTCGAGCAACACTTCAATCTTCAATGGCGGCGTAGTAGACAAGGCAGTTAAGGTAAGTGTCACCGACACGGCGTCCATGCTCGCCAACAACGCGTCGGGTCTTGCTATTGCCGACAAGGTTACAGCGACGACCGTCGCTACGGTAGCTGAAGCAAATGCAATTGTCGGAGCCAATAAGTTTGTGGCCGGCGTTCAGCTGTTCGCGGCAAGCTACGCTGTTGCGGACATTGCAAGTGCGCTTAAAGGTAGTTCGTTGGGCACTGCAACAGTAACGACGAATATCACGGCCGGCACCGAACGTGTTGTAACAATCGCCTCAACCGCTGGCTTGGCTGCGGGCATGGCTATTTCTGGTACAGGTATTCCTTCGGGAGCGAAAATCACTTCGATCACGAATGACACGACATTTGTGATCAGCGCAAATGCGACCGCGGCGGCTTCGGTGGTCGGCACATTTACAGGTACAACGTCAGCGGCAGCTTTGAATGGTGCGACCAGTGTAACGATCGCTGCAACATCTTCAGTTGCTGATGTAACTGCCATTAATGCTGAACTCGCGGCTGCAACTGGCGGTCTGACCAAGGTCGCTGCCGGCTACAGCCTCACGGATACAGCGTCGAACCTTACGGCATCCGGTGCTGCGGCTGTTATTGCTGCCGCTGGTGGAATTAGGGTTTCCACAAACGGGTCAACACTTGATGCATTGACGGTTGCAGAAGCGACGGCGGTTGAGTTGCTCGCTAACACTGGCACAAATGCTTACACGCTGGCGGATAGTGCGTTGGCGCTACGTAACGCCAGTGCTGCGGTTACGGCCGTTGGTAGTTTGAGGGGCGCAGCCCTTACCGATGGCACAGTTAGCGTTGCCAACTTTAACGCGTTGGTTGCGCAGTTTGGAAACGCAGCTTTCTCAGATAGTGCAACGGTCACCGATACGGCTGCAGAACTGGTGAAGTTGTCTCCAGCCGCTCTTCTCGAAAATGGTGTAACGACGGTAGCTGTTACTGGAACGGCTACAGTTGCGCAGCTAACTGCTCTCAATGCATTCCTGACCGATGCAACCACCGGTGGACGGCTGGTTATTGCACCAGCGCAAAGTGCTGTTAACATTAGAGACACGGCCGATAATCTTGCCGCTGCAATCTTGGATCCAGCAACGCGTTCAGCCTTGGATCTGGCAGGTACTGTAACCGTTACCGGTGCAGCTACAGTTAAGCAGATCGCGGATATCAACTTAGCACTGTCAACTGACCAAACGGATGTGGTCGCGGGTTACACGCTCGTTGACACGGCAGCGAACTTGGCTCTCAATGCTAATTCCGGGATCGTGGGCGCCTCGTCCAAGGTTACGGTTTCTGATGCGGCAACGGTCGCGCAGATCGAAGCTATTGATACCGCGTTTGGTGCTAAAATTACTGCAAACGTCACGACAGTGAATGCTTCGGCTACTGTCACCACAGCCTCTACGGCAGGTTTGGTGGTCGGTTCCGTCATAACGGCGACAGGTATTCCAAGTGGAGCCACAATCGCATCGATCACTAGCGCGACAGAGTTTGTAATCAGCGCCGCTGCAACAGCGAGTGCGACAGTCAGTGCGAATTTCGACGGCGTTCTGGGTGCAGACATTGTTTACGCGCTTCAAGACGCCGTGGGCACTTTGGTTAACGCCAACTCGAACCTTGAAACGGCGGCAGCCACAAGCGTCCAGCTGGTTTCGCCTGTTGCTAGCACGGCGCAGGCAACCACGCTCACTGATGCGACGAAATTCCCTGCCGGCGTAGACGGCGGCTTTGTCATCGAGGGCGACGTAACTGCAATTACTGCTGCGACCACCACACTGCTCGGCAAGGCGACGAAGGTTGTGTTGGTCGACGCAATTGGGTCGCTCTTCACTAATGGGCAGCCTGTGGCCGCGGTGGCCAAGGCCACTGAAGTTATTGCAAGCACCGCAGTCGCTAATGCTGCGGCCCTCGCTCTCAACCCGGACGCATCGAAAGTAAGCGGCTTCCGCATTACCGACAGCACGACGGTGGCAAATGCGGCGGCTGTAAATGCACTGTCTGCGATTAAGTCCACGACGTACGCGGTTACAGGCACTTTCGCTGAGTTGATGGCAAGTGGCTCTGCACTCGCCACATTCGTGCAAAAGGCTACTACCATAACGCCATCAGATGCCTCATTGACGGTGGCCCAGTTTAATGCACTGGATGCCCGTGCAGGTGGTACAATCGTGGAGGCTATTGTGGACACGGCGGCTGCGCTTGCCAGCGATACGGCATCTGCAGCGGTAGCGGCCGCTAGGTTGAATGGCCTGACGGTAACTGTGTCGACAGCGACGACTGGCTCTACTTTTGCATCGGTGGAACAAGCTAAGGCACTCATCGCCAAAAACATCTCTGGTTATACGATTGTCGACACTGCGGCTAACATCACTGCCGCCGGCGACGCAGTATTGCTAGCGAAGCAGGCCGATGGCACGACCAACCGCGCTTCCTTGATTGTCATTAACGACGGCGGCGAAGTTACATTGTCTGTTGCCGCCGCTTTGGTTGCCTTTGACTCTGGTAGCGGCAACGATGACGGCAATGCGGCTGCAACCTATAACTTGGTTGATACGGCAGCAAATCTTGTCAATGCACCAACCAACATGTTGGGCTTTGCGAAAAACGTCACTGCGACGACGGCAGCTACTATTGCAGAGGCAGCCGCTCTTGCAGAGGGTACACGCAATCCAATGGGTACGCTTACCTACGATATTGCAGATGTCACTAAGGTGAACCTTCTCACGGGTGCCGGTGTAGCTTCTGCAGCTGCAAACAAGGCACGCAACATCACAATCGACGTACTTGCTCCGCTGACTGTTGCTGAGGCTGCTGCTTTGAAGGCTGCCACAAACACTGGCACGGAAAGCTATCGCATCAGCGATACGGCACTCAATATCGGTGGCCCGCTTGCTGGTGATGCTACGACCGGCTTGGTCAGCTCAGCTGGTGTCGCGGCGATTAATGCTGCCACAGGCACTGTGGTGGTAACAGGTACTGCCGCCAATGCGGTTCAGGCAACACGTATCGCCGCCTATACTAAGGGGGTTGTTTACGATGTTGCGGACACAGCGGCGGGGTTGGGGGCGACTACTGTCTCCGCAGGAGCAATCAATGAAGCACGTGACATAACTGTTGCTTATGTTTCAACAGATGCCACTACCATTGCTGCAACAACCGTAACTGCTGCATTGGCAACAAAGCTCCTTGGCGCCACGAATACTGGGACTACAACTATCGGGCGTGTGTCAGCTACGGCTGACCAGGCCGCCGGTCTGACGCTGACGTCCAACGATGTTATTACAACGTTGAACGTAACCGGCATCGCGACTGCCGCGCAGGCGGCGACGATCTGGGCGAAGGATGTTGGTGCCAACATTACAACAATCAACTTTGTATCAGTGACGGGTACTGCTTCTGAACTAGCTGCGCTTGCACTCAACCCACTGCAGGCAGGTATACTCACGAACACAGCAAGCGCCGGAGTTGTTGCCACAACGGCCGCTACAGCAGCCCAGGCTGCGGCAATTTATGCTGCTAACAACACGGCGGTTTATGACATTGCCGACACGTTTGCCAATTTGATGTTGGATACCAACATCACGGATCCTGTCGATCGTTCCGCGGCAATTGTTCAAGGTGACATGGTTACCGTGACTGACGCTATCGACCTCGCCCAAGCAAAGCAGGCCGTTGTGACGGGTGGCGGTTCTGCCGACCAAGTGTTCGAGCTGGCGGATGTCTATACAATTGTTGACACAGACAGCAATATTCTGACTGCTATGGGCACATCGGCTGACGCAGCTATCCTATTCAAGGCTGCCGCAGTTACCTTGGCAAACGGAACTTCGCTGCAGCTCGACTATATCGGTAGCGCCTCAGTTAATGGAACGTTACATATCGTCGGAACGCGCTCGGAAATTGAGGCTCTTCCAGCCTCAATGGCAACTGCCAAGAAGTTGCTTGAAGTGTCGGTGGCCGATTTGGTCGCAAATCCGACATATTTCACCACGCTTCCTGGTAATGTCAATTATCGCGTTGTGGACACTTATGCCAACCTGACCAGCGGTAACACGCTGATCGCCCAGGCCGACGGTATCACCGTCATTGGTGATGTCACGGTGGCGCAGGCTGCTATTGCGCGCGCATTGATTGCAGACAGCGGTGAAGTAAGCTTCAGCTTGCAGGATACAGCCGCCAATTTGTTAGCACCTTCGGCAGCAACTATCTTGACCGAATCGGTTAACGTTAGTGCAACGACCGCGGTGACCGTAGCCCAGGCAGGTACAATCCTGACTGCGGTCGGTCTGACTGGAAAGGCCAGCTACAGCATTAGCCAATCTGACGCTGTATCAATCACGTCGGGAGACAATGCTGCACTGAAGGCTGCTACCAACATCACGATCACGGCGACCGCCAATGGCTCTATCAATGCAACCGAGGCTGCTCTGTTGCTTGGAGCAAAGAACTCTGGTTTGACCGTTATCTCGAAGGTAAATGGTACCCTGTCAGAGCTGCAAACTCTGCTGCTTTCGAAGGGTGCAAATGACACAATTGGTACGATTGAACTAAGTGCCACTACTACGGTTGCGAATTTGCGGACACTCGATGGTCTCGCTACTTCGGTGGTGTACTCGCTTACCGATACGGCGGCCAATTTGGTAGCTGCTGCAGGCACTGTGCTCAACGGGGCGACATCGCTTACCCTGTCGGGTACGGCTACTACGGCTAAGGCAACTGTTGCCCAGCTAATTGTGTTGGATGCGGCAACGCCGCCACTTACTGCAGCAATCAGTGATACGGCTGCGAATATCCTTGCCGCTTCACCGACGCTGCTGGCCGCTTATGATACCACAGCTATTGTGGTATCCGGGGCGATCAGCGCCGCAACAGCAGCCGAGCTGAACAGCTTTGAGAACCTCAATGGCCTCAATGTAGATGTCGAGGGCGCACAGTTGACCGACACGTCAGCCAACCTGCTTCTCATCGAGAACGCAAGTTTGGTAGCTGCTGCGACAAAGGTAACGGTAAGCGATGTCATGACGACGGCGCGCGCAAGCCTTGTCATCGCCGCAGTGAACACGGGCGGGTCAGATACTGCACTCACGTCCGCAGGCCTGAAGTTCGACTTGTCGGATAGCTACGCTAACTTGGCTTTGGCATCCGCAACGGCCAACCTTGCAACTAAGGTCACAATCACAAATACGATTGGGGCAGCACAGGCGAAGACAGCTGACGATTGGAGTGGTACGGCGATTTATGACAACGTCCGTGATACGGCAACGAACGTCGCAAACGCTACATTCGCTGTTGCACTTGCAAAGGCAAAAACGGTTACTCTGACCACCGACGCAACAGTTGCACAGGCGGGCCGGATCTCCGAGATGGCCAATGTAACTAGCTATGCGATCAAAGATGAAGCGGCGAACGTCTATAACGCGCTTAATACGATTAACGGGCTTAACGTTGCAGATCGTAAATCAGTATTGGGCGCAGCGTCAGTCACGGTTACAGACCTAGTGTCGGTAGTTCAGGCTGTCGGTGACCCTGGTACCAACGATGCAGGCGAAAAACTTGGTTTGGGCACAGTCCCAGGCGCCGTCTTCTCTGTAGTAGGCTCAGCAGCAGATATCGCAGCGGCGCTGCGGGACCCTGCAAAGGCCCCTGCGATGCTCAATGCCACCACGGTGGAATTGACCGATGGGTCCGAGGCCAAGGTCGCGGATTTGACGCTGATTGCGGATATTTTGGGTTCAGCATTCCTCTACGACGTGGTCGATCGGGACTTGGGTACAAGCGAATATCGGATCAACGACACCTTCGGGGCCATCCAGCGTGGCGATGCCTCCTTGGTTGCAGGTGCCAGAGCTATTGTGGCGAATGGTACCGACGCTGTTGCTGATGTGATTGATATGTCCGGCTTTAGCATCGGCATGACGATCAACGGCCTGGGCGGCGCTGATACCATCACAGGCACCGCCGCTCGGGATACGATCAACGTCGGGACTGACGCTGTTGCTGATACTGTCATCGTCAACGCGGTGGTCGGGACCAGCTCTACCTCAGGTCGCGTAGTGGTGACTGGCAACGATAACGATACTGGCTTCGATACAGTTACGAGCTTTGGGGTTGGCACCGATATCATTCGCGTTGTTGCGACGAATGTTGCGGGATTTGCTCATGGCACGAATACTGCGGTCGGCACGGCAACTGGAGGGCTTAATGACGGTACCACCGGTAGCTTTGCTGCCACGGTAGGCCTCGTCGATCTGGGTGGGACCGCCGGTACAATCGGTGACGGTGACGTCGCCCTTAGCTTTGGAACCGCCCTCACGAAGACCGAATTTGAGGCAGCCCTGCAGTACAACCTGACTGGTACGGATGCTGCTAACACCCTCACGGGTGGTGGTTTGGCCGATACAATCAATGGTGGTGCTGGAGCAGATATACTCAACGGCGGTGCCGGTGCCGATACACTCATTGGTGGCTCTGGTACCGATACCATCACCGGTGGTACTGGCGCTGATATCATGACTGGTGGTACAGATCGGGATATCTTTGCTCTTGCAGCTGGTGATAGTTCGCTTACTGTCGGACTTGGCTCTAGTTCGACAAACTCTTCGGTTGCAGGTGCTGATCAGATCACCGATTTCACTAAGGCCAGCGGTTCCGCTGTCAGTGAAACGCTCGATGTGGCTGGTACAGCCTCCGTCATGGCAAACGGTACTACCGACATTGCAACCACTACAAACGTGACCGTCAACAATAGCGGTACCAGCACAGTGTTTGCTTCGTTGGT
>JBILBJ010000037.1:0-11825 GCA_044353705.1 Sphingorhabdus sp.
ACTGGCTTGTATATTAGCGCTTGTGCCGCCGGAATTATCCACGCGTTGAAGTCCTTAAATGTACAACTGATGTATTTGCTGAACCAGCCGAAAGGTTGCCCTGTCTCTAGCGTCGCCGCGCGCCTAGCAGGGCTTTTGTTGCGATGCAAGATTGGGAATTCAGTTCATTGCATACTGTTGCCGTCACAAACTTGTTCTGGTGGAGCAAACGGGCGTTGCACGACAATCGAAAACACGTGAAATGCGGCATGAGAGGAGACCGAGATGGGTGAAATGATTCGGATGACAATGGCGGACGGCGCGGAAATTGCCGTCTACCACGCCTTACCAGATGGTGAACGGCGTGGCGGCCTCGTGCTCGTGCAGGAAATCTTTGGCGTGACAGACCATATTCGCGAGTTGTGCGACGAATATGCGGCAGATGGATATGAAGTGTTGTCACCTGCTATTTTTGATCGCGAGCATCCGGGTTTTGAGGCCGCCTATACCGGCCCCGATTATCATCGCGCGGTCGAATTGGCGCGCGATCTCCATCCCTTTGCACAGTCGCTGGATGATGCGCAGATGTGCATTGATGCGTTGAAGAATAAAGGCCCCGTTTTTATCACGGGCTATTGCTATGGCGGGTCGGTGGCTTGGGCACTTGCTGGCACCAGCGATGATCTTGCGGCCGCCAGCTGCTATTATGGCAGTCTTGTGCCGACAATATATGCCGACAAGACGCCAAAATGCGCCACAATCGCGCATTTTGGCAGATATGACCACGGCATCCCGATGGAGGGTGTAGAGGCACTTATCGACAAGGCGCACCCCACCGCGCAGATATTTGTGTATGACGCCAACCATGGGTTCAATTCGGACCGGCGCAAAGACTATCATGAAGAAAGCGCCGATCTGGCGCGGGAGCGGACTTTGGCGTTGTTCCGCGCATGTGGTGGGTAAGCAGGATAGCAAAAGGACATTTGGGCATGACACCAAGCGCATGGAAAAATGGTGGGGCAGGGGTCGAAATCCGTTGGGCGGTAGTTGATAGCGCGTTGGGCAAGATGCTTCTGGCTGCGACCGATAAAGGCATCTGCCGTCTGTCATTCGATGAAGATGAAGCTGCCCTGAAACGCCGGTTCCCGAATGCAGACATCATTGCCGGGGGCAGTGCGCTCGCGCATCTGGTGACAGGGTCCATTGCGGCGATCGAGAACCCGGCTCACATGCCGGACTTGCCGCTGGATGTGGGCGGCACCGCATTTCAACAGGCTGTATGGAACGAGCTCAAGCGCATTCCGGCCGGTGAAACCCGGACATATACAGATATCGCCGCTGCGGTCGGCAGCCCCAATGCCGTGCGGGCGGCGGGAAGTGCCAATGGCGCGAATAACGTCGCTGTCCTCATCCCCTGCCACCGCGTTATCCGCAGCGACGGTTCGCTTGGCGGCTTTGCATATGGCCTTGAACGAAAACAGGCGTTGCTAGACAAGGAACGCGCACAAGGACGCTTATTGTGATACGCGAAAAGTCGCTGAACTCGCTGTTCGCTTAAGGGTAGATTGCCCGCACAAAATAGAGACCTTCGGGCGGCGCATTTTCCGCCAAGGCGGAACGGTCTGCCGCATCCAGCGCAGCCTGCAAATCGTCGGCGGTCCATCGGCCAAGCCCCACGGCGACAAGGCAACCCACCATCGAGCGCACCTGATGATGCAGGAATGACAAGGCCGCAGCCTCGACGATCACATGCTGCCCTTCGCGGCGGACGTTCAACCGTTCGAGCGACTTGACGGGGCTTGCCGATTGGCATGCCGTCGACCGGAAGGTCGTGAAATCATGCACGCCCACCAAAATTTGCGCCGCTGCGTGCATTGCGTCGGCATCAAGGTGCGGACCAACGCGCCACACCCGACCCTTTTCCAAAGTGAGCGAGGCGCGGCGATTGAGGATGCGATATTCATAGGACCGGCCAATGCAACTGTAACGCGCGTGCCAGTCGTCGGCGACTTCCTCGCAATGCAATATCGCGATGGGGTGCGGCCGCAAATGGGCGTTGATGGCTTCCATCAATCGGAACGATGATAGCCCTTTTTCAACATCGACATGCGCGCGCATGCCCAATGCGTGGACGCCGGCATCGGTGCGGCCTGCGCTGTAGACCAATGTTTTTTCGCCAGTGGTTTTGAATATAGCCTCTTCGATGGCACCTTGGACTGAAGGGCCATGGTCTTGCCATTGCCAGCCCATATAGGTGCCGCCGTCAAATTCGATGGTGAGGGCAAAGCGGGTCATTGCAGAATCGTGCCCGCGGGGATTGCCTTGCCACGCAGCAAGTCTGCGGTTGGCATGGCGGGTTTTCCGGCACGTTGGATGATTGTGGGACGGATCGCATTAACGCCACATGCGATGGTCAGTTGGTCGTCCGAAATTGTGCCGGCTGTGCTGCTTACCGTAACGATGTCCGCCGCAAGCACCCGATATCGCTCGCCTTCAAATTCGAACCATGCACCCGGCGCGGGGTTGAATGCGCGTATCTGTCGTTCGATCGCTTCAGCGTGCATCGAAAAATCCAATTTGGTTTCTGCCTTATCGATTTTGGCGGCATAGGTCACGCCATCTTCCGGTTGCGGCACACAAGGATGTGCGTCGAGGTCCGATAATACGCTTACCATCAATTCTGCGCCAATCTCGGCCAGCTCGCGCGTGAGGATGCCCGTGGTCTTGTGGGCGATTTCGATTTCGGTTGTCGCGCGAACGGGGCCGGTATCGAGGCCTGTTTCCATTTGCATGACCATGACGCCTGTTGTGGCGTCGCCTGCCAGTATGGCACGCTGAACCGGCGCAGCACCGCGCCAGCGTGGCAGCAGCGATCCGTGAATGTTGAGGCAACCATGCCTTGGCGCGTCCAAGATCGATTTGGGCAGGATAAGGCCATATGCCGCGACAATTGCGGCGTCGAGGTCAAGCGCTGCAAATTCCGCTGCGGCATCATCCTGACGCAGGGAAAGCGGCGTGCGCACATGCAAACCCAGTTCTTCGGCGCGCTGCTGCACGGCGGACGGCGTAAGCTTTCTGCCACGGTTCGCGGGGCGGGGCGGCTGCGAATATACGGCAACCACATCATGCCCAGCGGCAACCAGCGCGTCGAGCGCGGGCACGGCAAATTCGGGTGTTCCCATGAAGGCAAGACGCATCGTCACTTTTCCTTTGTTCGAAAGCCCCCTAAGACCCACTGCATGGCATCGCAAGAAATAGACGCATTGGCACAGGCATTGTCGAAATTGCCCGGACTTGGCCCACGCTCGGCACGGCGGGTTGTGCTGCACCTTATGAAAAAGCGTGAAAGCGTGTTGATGCCGCTTTTGCGTGCGTTGGAGCAGGTCGAACAACGGCTGGTCGTCTGCAGCACGTGCGGGAATATCGATACCGGCAACCCCTGCGGCATTTGCGTCGATCCGCGCCGCGATATCCGTTCCATCTGCGTTGTCGAAGACGTATCCGATTTGTGGGCGCTGGATCGTTCACGACTTTTTCCGGGAAAATATCATGTGCTGGGTGGCCGGTTATCCGCATTGGATGGCGTTCGGCCGGAGGATTTGAACATCGAAGGCTTGGTTACCCGCGTTGCAGCGGGCGGCGTCGATGAAGTC
The DNA here is from genome assembly GCA_044353705.1 of Sphingorhabdus sp. Lineage (GTDB taxonomy): Bacteria > Pseudomonadota > Alphaproteobacteria > Sphingomonadales > Sphingomonadaceae > Sphingorhabdus_B. Next base: position 3,633 of record JBILBJ010000037.1, read on the forward strand.
GTCTTGGCCATGAATGCCACGCTGGAGGGGCAGACGACCGCGCATTATCTCGCGGAACGGCTTGAACAATTTCCGATACGCTTGACCCAATTGGCGCATGGCGTGCCCGTTGGCGGTGAACTTGATTATCTCGACGATGGCACTTTGGCGCAAGCATTGCGCGCCAGACGTCCAGTCGGTTGATTTATCGTACGACCGTCCCTATTTGCGCCCCATGGCCATATTACCTATTCTTGAAGTGCCCGATCCGCGGCTAAAAACCATTTCGACGCCTGTCGAGACATTTGATGCGGATTTGAAAACGCTCGTCAATGACATGACAGAAACGATGTATGCCGCGCCCGGTATTGGGCTTGCCGCCATTCAGGTCGGGGTTCCCAAACGCCTGTTGGTCATCGATTTGCAGGAAGAGGAAGGCGAGGGCGACGAGCCTGTTCGTAATCCGCGGGTATTTGTGAATCCGGAAATATTGGACCCGTCGAACGAACACAGCCTGTATAACGAAGGCTGCCTTTCGGTGCCTGACCAATATGCAGAGGTCGAACGCCCCGCGCAAATCCGTGCACGTTGGCAGGACCTTGATGGCAAGTTTCATGAAGAGACAATGACGGGTCTCATGGCGACCTGTCTCCAGCACGAGATGGACCATCTCGAAGGCATTTTGTTCATTGATCACCTGTCGCGGTTAAAGCGTCAGATGGTGCTCAAGAAAATCGAGAAAGCCCGCAAAATGGACGGCGGCCATGTCCATAATGAGCATTGTCGCCACTAAATTGCGTTCGCCGGACAAGCCCCCGGCTTGAGCCGCGTCGTTATTTTGCGAATTGAATCGGTGCGGGGCTGATTGTCACGAACTTGCCCGACTGAATTTCCTGCACCTCAAGCATGCGCTCGGTGAGGCCATTGGGCATGAAGCGGAATGCGCCATCAACGCCGATGAAGCCTTGCGGATCGGTCAGTTGCGCAACGGGGAATTTCGTCCCCGGACGCCAGTCACGCGCCACTCGCGCGATCAAAAGCACCGAATCATAGCCAAGGCTGGAAAGCCGCAATGGCGCCTTGCCGAACCGTGCCCGATATTTTGCGGCATATTGGGTATAGAGCGTGTCGGAGACGCTCGCAAACCAGCCGCCATACATGGCCGGGTTGCCCGCCAATGACCCATCGATATTCCACAAATCGGTACCGAGAATTTTTGCATTGCGCATCCCGTTCCGCCGAAGTGCAGGCACCAATACAACGCCTGCACGGCCACTATCGGCAATGAGCACAGCATCAATCTGCCCCAATTTTGCCAACCGGCGCGCCGCTGCATCGGCAGACGCTGTCGTTCCATCGGATTCTTCAATGGCAACAAGCGTTCCGCCCGCGCTGCGCACTGCAGACGTCAGGTTCGATTGCGCGCGCTGGCCATATACATTGGTCGAAACGACGCCTGCAAAGCGGTTATAGCCTTGCGAACGGGCGTAGCGGACAACGCGGTCGATGGATTGATTGGGTAAATGGCCAAGCAAGAATACATTTTGCCCGGCAACACCGACATCGTTGGAAAAGCTGATCATGGGCACAGCTGCGGTGCGCGCGACAGCGGCGGCCTCCACAACATCGTCGCCACGCAGCGGGCCCAATATGACCTTGTTTCCATCCGCAATCGCGCGCTTTGCGGCTGCGGCGACGCCGGTGCTGGTGTCATAGGTGATCATGCGGATGTTGGTCGCTTTGGTGTCCGCCAGTGCAAGCGCGGTCGCGTTGGCGATGGATTGGCCAACGTCGCCGTCGGGACCCGTCACCGGCAACAGCAACGCCACGCGGTGCATGCCGTCCAGCGGGTCCTCGGACACCACAGGGGGTGGCCCTTTGCCGCCACGCGGGGCGGTGACGCAGGCCGCGAGGAAAACGACCGAAGCCAAAACCAGCAGCTTTTTGATCTGTCCTGCTAAGGCTTGCGGCGTTGCGCCGCTTGCTGCATTGGTTGCGCTCATGAATTTTCCCTTGGGTAGAAGCATATAAATCAGATGATGTTCGAATCGGGCTTATATGTCGTTGCGACACCAATCGGCAACCTTGCAGATATGTCACAAAGGGCGATTGATCTGCTGGAAGCCGCAGAAATTGTCGCTGTAGAAGACAGCCGGGTAACCGGCAAATTGTTGCATCATCTTGGCCTGAAGAAAAAGATGCGCCGCTACAACGACCATAGTGGCGAGGCCGAGCGCGGGTCACTGGTCGCTGCTGCACGGGGCGCGGTTGTTGCGCTGGTATCGGATGCAGGGACGCCGCTGATTTCAGACCCCGGTTACAAGTTGGTGCGCAGCGCACGCGCGGCAGGCGTGCCGGTATATACGATCCCCGGTGCAAGCGCGGTTACGGCGGCACTATCGATTTGCGGTTTGCCGACGGACCGTTTTCTGTTTGCCGGTTTCCTCCCCAATAAAGCCAAGGCACGTGTCGAAACGCTGACAGAACTGGGTCAGGTGAAGGCGACGTTGGTTTTTTATGAGGCAGGGCCGCGTCTTGCCGCGTCGCTTTCGGCCATAGCGGAAACCTATGGCGACCGTGAAGTCGCCGTCGCGCGGGAACTGACCAAGAAATTTGAAGAGGTTGTAACGGGCACCGCATCCGAACTTGCCGCGCTTTATGCGGCGCAGGAGCCAAAGGGCGAAATCGTCCTCATCATCGGTCCGCCGGCGGATGACGTTGCCTATGACACAGGCGATGTGGACATAGCCTTGCGCGAAGCGCTGGATACCATGTCCGCCGCTAAGGCCGCTGGCGTCATTGCCAAGCGTTTCGGGCTGGAGCGCAGCGACGTCTATGCGCGCGCCACGCAACTGAAGTCGCAGTGAACCGGTTGGCCGCAGAAAAATTGGGACGGCGTGGTGAAGCCATTGCTGCTTGGTTTTTGCGGTTAAAGGGGTGGCGGGTCGTTGCCACGCGTGTGAAAACACCGCGTGGCGAAGTCGACTTGATCGCGCGGCGCGGCAAAACCATTGCGTTTGTCGAAGTAAAAGCGCGCGCAAATGTGCGTGACCTCGCCACCGCGATTGACGCCTACAGATTACGCCGCGTGGCGGCTGCGGCCGAAATTTTGCTCCCGAAATATGGAAAAGAGTGCGAAAATATGCAGATAGACGTGATTATGGTTGCGCCATGGCGTTGGCCGAACCATCTGCCAAACGTCTGGCACGGATAAGGACAAGCAAATGGCAATACAAATGGCGGTCCAGATGGACCCGATGGACGGCATCAATATTCATGGCGACTCCAGCTTTGCGCTGATGCTTGCTGGCCAATCGCGCGGCTATGACATTTGGCATTATAATGTGACGTCGTTGACGCTCGACGCCAACGACCGGCTCACCGCGCTCGCACATCCCGTGCATGACCTCCAACGCGTTGAGGGCGCGCATTATCGCTTCGGCGCGCCGCAGCGCATTGATCTGGGTTCTGACATCGACGTCGTGCTGATGCGGCAGGACCCGCCATTTCATGTCGGCTATATCACCGCCACCCATTTGCTCGAACGCATCGAGCATGAGACGCTGGTGGTCAACAACCCGGCCAGCGTGCGCAATGCGCCGGAAAAGGTCATGGTGCTCGACTATCGCAAGTTCATGCCACCCACGCTGATTACGCGTTCCCTTGATGAAGTGCGCGCGTTTCAAAAGGAACATGGCGCGATTGTCGTAAAGCCTCTCCATGGCAATGGCGGCAAGGCCATTTTCCGTATTGAAGCCGATGGCAGCAATGTCGGCGCGCTGTTTGAGGTGTTCAATTCGACATGGCCCGAACCGCATATGGTGCAGCCATTCCTGCCCGACGTTGCCAAGGGCGACAAGCGGATCGTTCTCATAGACGGCGAAGTCACAGGGGCCATCAACCGCCGTCCGGGTGAAGGCGAATTCCGGTCGAACCTTGCCGTGGGTGGTAGTGCCGAAGCAACGTTGTTGACCCCGGAGGAGCAAGAAATTTGCGCTGCGATGGGGCCGCGTTTGAAGGAACTTGGTCTGATATTCGTCGGCATCGATGTCATTGGCGGAAAATGGCTGACGGAAATCAACGTAACGTCGCCAACCGGCATCGTCGCGATTGACCGGTTCAATGGCACCGATACCGCCGCCAAAATACTGGACGCCATTGAACGCAGGCTTGCCGGCCGGGGTTAATGGAAGACTGGATTATCAGGCTCGTCGAATGGGGGCATTATTGGGGCGTCGCCCTGCTGATGCTGCTGGAGACGGTTTTCCCGCCCGTCCCGTCAGAGGTCATTATGACCGTGGCGGGTGTATCAGCGGCGCGCGGCAATATGAACCTTTGGGGCGCGATTGCTGCCGGAACCGCAGGCGCGATGCTTGGCAACTGGCTGTGGTATTGGTTGGCCATCAAGTTTGGCGAAGCGCGCATGCATGTGTTTATCGACCGCTACAGCCGCTGGCTCACGCTTGACTGGGCAGAGATTGAACGCGGACATGGGCTGTTTCGCAAGCATGGACCAATCATCGTGCTCGTCGCGCGCATGTTGCCCACGCTGCGTTCTTTGATTTCGATTCCCGCTGGTTTGTTCGGGATGTCCCTGCGCCGTTTTCTGGTTTTCTCCACGATTGGAACGGCGGGGTGGAGCGCGGCGCTCGCCTGCGCCGGCTATTTCTTGGGCTCACAATTTGACGATATCGAAAAATGGCTTGGGCCTTTGTCGACCGTCATCATGGTCGGCATTTTGGGAACCTATGTGTGGCGGCTTGCGCGCTGGAAGCCTAGCCCTACGCCCGCGCCTAAGCCCGTGGATGCGCGTTCTGATATTCATCCAGAAGCATAGCCGTATCGACGGCGGTATAAATTTGCGTTGATGATAGGCTGCTGTGGCCCAGCAGTTCCTGAAGACTGCGCAGATCTGCACCGCCCGCGAGCAAATGCGTGGCAAAGCTGTGGCGCAAGGCATGCGGCGTGGTGCGTTCCGATAGGCCAAGCCGCATGCGCGCACCTTGCACCGCGCGCCGCACAAGTGCGGGTGCCAATGGCCCCCCGCGCGCGCCGCGAAACAACGGCTGGTCTGCGGCCATCGGATAAGGGCACAACGCAATATATTCCTGAATAGCCGTGCGGACTTGCTCAAGCAGCGGCACGATGCGCGTCTTGTTGCGCTTGCCGGTGACGCGCAGTGTCGTACCAAGCGGTAAGACATCACCATTTAGCCCCGTCGCTTCGCTCACGCGCAGACCGCTGCCGTAGAGCAGTAGAAGCAAGGCCCAGTCACGTGCGCCAACCCAACCATCGTTCGCGCTTTCTGCGACGTCATCCGCGAGTGCGAGAACATCGTCGGGGTTTACGGGGCGCGGCAGGCTGCGTTGCACGCGGGGGCTCTTCATTGGGGGCAGGGTCGCATTTTCGCCCAGTGCAAAGCGCAAAAAGTGACGGGCAGCGGACAATTCGCGCGCGGTGGACCGGTTGGTAAGTCCATCGCCACGCCGGTCCGCCAAGAAGGCGCGCATATCAGCGGCGGAAATTTTCATCAGCGTTGCGCGGTCGACTGTCGACCCCCAGTGCAATTGCAGAAAACCGGTGAGCCGATCTGCCGTGGCGTGATAGGCGCGGACGCTATGCGGCGACATCCGGCGATTGTCGGTCAGGAAGTTAAGATATTCGGCGAGCAGTGACATTATGCCGTCATGCTATCAGGCGGCAGCATCCGCCTCAACCGCTACTATTTGCGGCAGGATCGCGTCCAGCAAGGGCATGCCTTGCGGCGTGACAGTCACGCGGTCCCCGTCGCGGGTGATGAGGCCAAGGCGCGCGATTTTGTCCACCGCAGTGAAATCCAGCATCTTGTCTGGCGCAATACCGGTGTGCGATGACAGTCGTTCAAGGCTGATACCCTCGCTCAACCGCAGTCCCATGAGCAAGCTTTCGGTTGCACGGCTTTCGGGATCGAGATGATCTTCGGTGCTGATACCATGCGCGTTGCGGTCGACTGCAGACAAAAAATTCTCTGGTTTTTTATGACGTTGTGTCGCATACTTTAGACGGCGTCCATGTGCGCCTGGACCAATGCCGATATAATCATCATAGCGCCAGTAACTCAAATTATGCCGGCTTTCATGTCCCACCCGCGCATGGTTGCTAATCTCATAGGCTGCCATGCCCGCTGCGCGCGTCATGTCGTGCGTCAATTCATAGAGCGTCGCCGCATCGTCATCGTCGGCGGGGGTGAAGTGCCCCGTGCGCACGAGCGTTTCGAACCGTGTGCCTGCCTCAATCGTCAACTGATACAGCGACATATGATCGGTGCCGAAGGACAATGCGCGCCGAAGCTCCGCCCCCCATTGCTTGGCTGTTTGTTCGGGCCGCGCATAAATTAGGTCGATATTGACGCGGTCGAAATGTTGCTGCGCGACCGTGAGGGCATCGAGGCTTTCTGCAACGGAGTGCGCACGCCCCAAAAAGGCCAAGGCGGCGTCATCGAGCGATTGCAGGCCAAGCGACACGCGGTTGACGCCAGCTTTGGCCAAGTCGGCGAAGCGCGATGCCTCAACCGAGGATGGGTTCGCCTCCAGTGTAATCTCGATATTGTCGGCAAAGCGCCAATGTTGCGCAGCGGCTTCAATCAATGCCGCGACCGTTGAAGGCGGCATCAACGATGGCGTGCCACCGCCGAAGAAAATGGAGCTGAGCTTGCGGCCTTGCGTCAACGCCGCTTCATAGGCCATATCTGCCAACAATGCCGCACACCACGCGTCTTGGTCTACGCTTTCCCGCACATGGCTGTTGAAGTCACAATAAGGGCATTTGGAAACGCAAAAGGGCCAGTGGATATAAAGGGCGAGCGGATTTGACATTCTAGGTTTACCGTAGCCCTGAGCCGGCAGTGCGGAGCGCTGCCGAAAAGTCGAAGGGTGCTTCTCGTTCAACCACCGTGCTTGACTGATGCCCGCCCTTCGACGGTCGCAGCCACTGCGTGACTGCTGCTCTGGGCTTCGGTCTGGTCAGAATTGGCGTTTGTCAAAAAACGGCCTCAACCAATTTGTCGAACGCGTCCGCCCGATGGCTCATGGCATGTTTCTCCGCCGGGTCCAGTTCGGCAAAAGTTTGCGTGCGGTCGGTTGGCACGAACACCGGATCATAACCAAAACCCAACGTTCCGAGTGGAGGCCATGTCAGGCTACCCTGTACGCGGCCTTCGAACACTTCTTCATGACCATCGGGCCATGCAAGCGCGAGGGTGCAGATAAAATATGCGCTTCGGTCGGTATCTGGGCCAAGCTCGGCCAATTTGCCCTCGACTTTACCCATCGCCATATACCAGTCGCGTCCCGGTCCGCCTTCGAACCGCTGCTTTTCTGCCCAGTCCGCCGTGTACACTCCGGGCGCGCCACCAAGCACCGCCACGCAAAGGCCGCTGTCATCCGCCAAGGCAGGCAGGCCCGATCCTTGGGCAGAAGCGTGCGCTTTCAGCAGCGCATTTTCGGCGAAGGTTGTTCCCGTCTCCTCGGGCTCGGGCAAGCCAAGCTCACCTGCTGAAACCGGTTCGATGCCGAACGGCGCCAGCAAAGCGCGGATTTCACGCACCTTGCCCGCATTGTGACTGGCGATGACAAGCTTGCCGGGCTCCAATTTGCGATGGGTCATATATTCTTGCCTTGAACCATATTGTCACCCCCGCTTTCGCGGGAATGACATGGACGTTTTATTGCAAAAAGCGGTTACTTCACGGCTTCCGCTTGCACCGCGAATATCCGGTCTGTGCCCATGCGTGCGAGACGGAGCAAGCGCAGCAGGCTTTCCTCATCATAGGTCGCACCTTCGGCGGTCGCCTGTACTTCAGCGATTTGTCCGCCTTCGATAAGGACAAAGTTCGCATCAGCATCGGCGCTCGAATCTTCGATATAATCAAGGTCAAGCACGGGCGTGCCGTTGACGATGCCGCAGCTGATGGCCGCGACGCGGCCGCTGATCGGATCTTCCTTAATCGCACCCGAAGCAAGCAGGCCATCGACCGCAAGCCGCAAGGCGACCCATGCGCCAGAGATAGCTGCAGTGCGTGTTCCGCCGTCGGCTTGCAACACGTCACAATCGATCGTGATCTGATGCTCGCCAAGCTTTTTCATATCTACGACAGCGCGTAAAGAACGTCCAATAAGACGTTGAATTTCTTGAGTTCTACCCGATTGCTTACCCTTTGCCGCTTCGCGCTGACTG
>JBILBJ010000209.1:0-3504 GCA_044353705.1 Sphingorhabdus sp.
TGCCGTCGCAACGATGGTGTAATAGCCCGCGCTTTCATAGTCGGGGATAGGCATGCCATCGATGGTTCCGGTGGCGATAATCGTTGCCAGATCGTTGCGCGGATTATCGCGGCGGTCTTTTGCCAACGCTTCAAAATATGCGTTAAAATCGGCAACAGTCTGCGCCATCAGCTCGGTCGCTTCTTGCGGCGAGATATTGGCCGCGCGCATCCGGTTCAAATCCGGATCCTGCCCGCCAAACAGTTCCTGCGTCAGCTTCAGCATCAACGGCTCGTCGCTCTCTGGAACGCCAAGCAATTCCATCACGACGTGCAAGGGATACATCGCCGCCACGTCGCGCGCAAAATCACATGTTCCGTCCATCGACAGCATCTTGTCGACGGCAGATTTCGCAATCGCCCGAATATTGCCTTCTATGGTCTTGAGGTTTGCCGGCATGAACCAATCCTGCGTCAGCCGTCGGTATTTGGGATGCTCAGGCGCATCCATTTGTACCAGCGACTTCACCAGATGGGGGCTGCCGTTCATCAGATGCGCCACAAACATTTCGGCCATCAAAGGCGCAACGACGACGGTCGCAGGGTTATTCAAAAAGGTCGCATTGTCCTTGCTGATCTTCAATATGTCTGCATGCCGCGTGATGACCCAAAATGGTCGATAGCCCGGTATTTCAGCAACTGCGACGGGCGAGTCCCGGCGAAGTGTGGCGAACGTATCCAGCAACGGACGCCAATTCCCATATACAACCGGGTCGACGATATGCGCCGCAAGCTCCGGCGCAATCTTGGGAATGGCGGTCATGCTTTTGGCTTTGCCCAATATTCATCGCGCAGCAGGCGCTTGTATAATTTTCCGGTATCGTGGCGGGGAAGCTCCTCGCGAAAATCGATACGGCGCGGAATTTTGATACCCGACAGCTTTTCACGCGCATAAGCGGTAAGTTCATCACGCAAGTCATCGCCTGCATCAGCCATATCGAGCGGCTGTACCACGGCGATAACCTCTTCGCCCATTTCGTCGTGCGGGCCACCGATGACCGCAACGTCGCGGACGCGCGGATGGGTCACCAGATGGTTCTCAATCTCCTGCGGGTATATGTTCACCCCGCCCGAAATGATCATGAAGCTTTTGCGGTCTGTGAGGTAAAGATAGCCCTCTTCATCCAGCCGGCCGACATCGCCAAGTGTTGTCCAACCGTGCTTGTTGGTTGCGCTTTTGGTTTTTTCGGGATCATTATGATAGCTGAAAGATGCAGCGCTTTCGAAGAACACAGCGCCTTCTTCGCCCACGGGAACATCATCCCCATCTTCGTCGCATATATGCATGATCGCGTTCAACGGCCGTCCAACCGAACCCTTGTGCGTCATCCATTCTTCGCTGGAGATAAATGTAATCCCTTGGCCTTCCGTCCCCGCATAATATTCGCGGATGACGGGGCCCCACCAATTAATCATCGCTTCCTTGATAGGAACGGGGCACGGCGCGGCAGCGTGCACCGCGCTATCAAGGCTCGACATATCATATGCGTTGCGGACCTCTTCGGGCAGCTTCAACATGCGCGCAAAATGCGTTGGTACCCATTGGCTGGCGCTGATCTTATATTTCTGAATAGCCGCAAGCGCCGCTTCGGGATCAAATTTCTCCATGACGACCACGGTGCCACCCAGCCGGTGGACCGCCGCACACCACCGCAGCGGTGCCGCATGATATAGCGGCGCTGGTGACAAATAGATGCTGTCGCCCGAAAATTTGAACGCCATCGCGGCAAGGCCTGACAATGCATTTGGCCCCGCAATGTCCGGATCATCGGGCAAGGGGAAACGTACGCCCTTGGGCTGACCAGTCGTCCCTGAACTGTACAACATGTCGGTGCCAGCACGTTCATCGGCGATGGGCGAAGTCGGCATGTCCGCAACTGCGGCTGCATAATTTTCCCAGCCGGCATGCGCGCCGCCGAGGATGAACCGCTTCACAGGACTTTGAAGCTGATCAAGCGTTGCACCCAAATAGGGCGAAGCAAACAGCGCCTTTGACCCGCTATCGTTCAAGATATAATCGATTTCCGATGCCGTCAGACGGCAGCTGATCGCGACATAAATCAGCCCCGCGCGTTGCGCACCCCAGACAAGGTCAAAAAACTCCGCGCGGTTTTCCAAGCAGAACGCGACCGTGTCGCCATGTTGCAGCCCCAAGCTGCGGAACAAATGCGCGCACTGGTTGGAACGTTCATCAAGCTGCTTGTACGTTATCGTCTCACCCGATCCCGCCATGATGACAGCAGGTTTATCGGGGAAAGCCTGTGCGTGAACGGCGGGGTGGCCCATATTATTCGCCTTGCCAGTTAGGTTTGCGTTTTTCGGCAAAGGCGAGCGCGCCTTCACGCGAATCCTTCGACGTGAAGACGGGGCCGCAGATTTCATTCTGCTTCTTCCACATCTCCGCCGAATTCCAATCCGGACGCTCATTGATCACGCGCTTGGTCGCAATCAACGCAAGCGGACCGTTTGCTGCAACTTTGGCCGCGAGCTCAAGCGCAGCATCGATGGCGGCGCCGTCGGTGATGCGGTTGACAAAGCCAATCTCATACGCCCGCTGTGCCGAGATAAAATCACCCGTCAGCGCAAGCTCCATCGCCATGCGCTTGCCGATAATCGACGGCAAGGTGAGCAATCCGCCGGCTGCCGCAACAAGGCTGCGCTTGACCTCCGGTATGCCGAACTGCGCCTTGTCATTCGCCACCAACAGGTCGCACGCGATGGCGATTTCCATACCGCCGGCCAGTGCATAGCCCTCAACCGCGCCAATCAATGGCTTTGCAGGAGGCGATTCAATGAACCCGGCAAAACCCTTGCCCTTGATGCTAGGCATCTCGCCGCGCAGAAAGGCCTTCAGGTCCATGCCAGAGCAGAATGTGCCACCAGCGCCGGTGATGATACCCGCGTTGAGGCTCTTGTCGTTGTCGAGCTGCTCCATGGCCGCAGCGACGCCTTGCGCGACCGCTTGGTTGACGGCGTTCTTGGCTTCAGGCCGGTTAATGGTGATAATCAGGACGCCGTCCTGCGCTTGGGTTAGGACTTCAGGCATTGCATTCTCCTAAACAAAAACCGTGCCCGCCATAGAAGCGCCCTTCGACAGGCTCAGGGCTACGGTATTTAACATCGCTCACCGCCCCTTGGGCAAACCGAGCACATGTTCGCCGATGATATTCCTTTGGATCTGGCTGGTGCCCCCGCCGATGGTGGCGGAAAAACTGTTCAGGTACGAACGGTGCCAATAGCCGTCATCGACCGCATTTTCGTCACCCACATAATAGCCCGCGCGCGTTCCTTGAAACTGGAGCGAGAATTCGGTGAGCTCGCGGACCAACTCCGTACGCGCCAGCTTGTTCATGAGCGCAAGACCCATCGGACGGTCACTGGTCAGCGGCGCCATACGGCGGCGTTGGTTGTTGAGGTTCAGCGCCTGAATTTCGATCATATAATCGACCAGCCTGTCGCGCATGAC
>JBILBJ010000038.1:0-11733 GCA_044353705.1 Sphingorhabdus sp.
TACGGCATGATCATGTTCATCGCGTCGGAAGTCATGTTCTTCGTGGGCTGGTTCTGGGCGTGGTTTGACTATGCATTGTTCCCTGTGCCGCTGGAAATCGTCATCGACCCGGAAACGCACGCGTTTACGGTCACTAACCTTATCGGCCAAGAAGGCGCCGCAGCGTTGATGCAGTGGCCACCAAAGGGCCTGGAAGTTCTCGATTCGATGAAGCTTCCTTTGCTTAACACGCTGATCCTGTTGTGCTCGGGTACCACCGTCACTTGGGCGCACCATTCGCTGATCCATGGCGACCGTGAAGGTCTGAAAAAGGGACTGTGGCTGACAATCCTGCTCGGCCTTCTGTTCAGTGCGATTCAGGCATATGAATATGCCGTCGCGCCGTTTCCTTTTGGTGGATTGAACTATGGTACAGCCTTTTACATGGCGACTGGCTTCCATGGTTTCCACGTCATTGTTGGCACGATCTTCTTGATTGTGTGCCTTGCGCGTACCTACAAAGGCCACTTCACACCAAAGCAGCATTTCGGTTTTGAAGCTGCGGCTTGGTATTGGCACTTTGTCGACGTGGTGTGGCTGTTCCTGTTCATCGCCATCTACATTTGGGGTGGCTGGGGCGCACCAGTTCACGCTTAAATGACAGCAGAGCAATCTCCAGAAGGGCGGCCCAGCATATTGCGGGCTGCCCTTTTTGGTCTCTGCCCCCAATGCGGCGGCAAAACACTGTTTGCGGGGCTTGGCCAGTTTGCGGACTCATGTTCGCAATGCAAACTTGATTATGGTGCGTTTAACGTAGGCGATGGCCCTGCGGCATTGCTCACTATGGTGATTGGTGCGCTGATCATTGTCTTCGCTTTGCTGCTCGATTCCGCCGTCCGACCGCCCTTTTGGGTGCATGTCATCATTTGGGTTCCGGTGACCGCCGCGTTAACTGTGGTCACGCTGCGGATGGCGAAAGCGGCATTGTTGGCATCCGAGTATCGCAACAAAGCACATGAAGCCGGGAAGGATGATCTGCTATGAAACGCTGGCCGATTATTCCAACGATCATTGTTATCATCGCGGTCGGTATCATGATTGGCCTCGGCGTCTGGCAGCTTCAGCGCAAGGCTGAAAAAGAAGCTTTGCTCGCCCGTTACAACGCCGCTGATGGCCTGCCGGCGGTCACTTGGCCCGACGTGCCCGATCCCAAGGCACTGCCGCTGTTTCGGCGCTCTACGCTGATGTGCGGCAAGGTACTTAAAATCGAGTCGGTGTCAGGCAGCAATCGTGCTGGCGACGCAGGCTTTGCCCATGTCGCCTCGTGCCAAACAGGTGGCGCCGAAGGCGTGAACGCGAAAGTTGCCATCGGTTGGTCAGAACGTCCGCAATCACCCAGCTGGAGCGGCGGACTGGTCCGTGGCATCATAGCGCCCGATGGGGTGCAGTTGATTAAATTGGTGTCGACGGATTCCGCAGATGGTCTGCAACAGCTCGCATTGCCATCGCCAGCGCAAATTCCGAACAACCATTTCTTATACGCAATTCAGTGGTTCATTTTCGCCGCGGCGGCGTCGATCATTTATATCCTCGCGGTGCGGAAGCGCTTGAAGACGCCTTGAATCTGCCCGCCGATATCTACTTCTACATAGTCGCAAGCGCTGCCGTCATATTGGTGGGGCTTGCCAAGGGTGGATTTGCGGGGCTCGGCGCGGCTGCCATGCCGATCCTTGCCTTGGTCATGGATCCAGTCGCCGGTGCGGGCATGTTGCTCCCCATATTGATGGTTCAGGATATTGTGAGCGTCTGGGCATTCCGGCGCAATTTTGATCGGCGGACCTTGTTGCTCACCTTGCCCGGCGCAGTCGTGGGCATCTTTTTTGGATGGTTTTTGGCGACCGCGATTAATGCAGACGCCGTTCGCGGCTTTGTCGGCGTTATTGCGCTATCATTTGGTCTCTACCGCTTGCTTCCGCTGTTCGGTGTTCAGCTTAAGCTGGCTGGCCCAGCACCCGAGTGGGTTGGCGTCGTCATGGGCGGGGTTGCAGGCTTCACGAGCCAAATTGCGCATGCGGGCGGCCCACCATTTCAGATTTGGGCCCTGTCGCGTAACTTTCCACATTTGGTTTTTGTCGGAACGTCGTCGATATTCTTTGCCATCATCAATTGGATGAAGGTGCCCGCTTATGCGGCGCTTGGCCAATTCAACACACAAAACATGACGTTGACCGCCATCTTCCTGCCACTGGCTGTACTCAGCACAATGGCAGGCGTGCGGTTGGTCAAGCGGGTGTCAGCCGAACGATTCAATATCATCATTCAGCTTTTGATGGTGGTCGTCGGCGCAGAGTTGATTCGCCAAGCCATTTGGTGACTGCGCCCTATTTGGGCGACAGCACCATAAGCATTTGACGGCCTTCCATGCGGGGATGCGCCTCCACCTTTGCGGTCTCGGTCGTATCGGCCTGCACGCGTTGCAACAGGTGCATACCCAATTGTTGGTGGGCCAATTCACGACCACGGAAACGCAAGGTGATTTTCACCTTGTCACCTTCCTCGATGAATTCCGCAACCTTCTTCATCTTGACCATATAATCATGGTCATCGATGTTCGGACGCATTTTAATTTCTTTAATTTCCTGCGTTTTCTGACTCTTACGCGCAAGATTGGCCTTTTTCTGGGCCTCATATTTAAACTTGCCGATGTCCAGAAACTTGCAGACTGGCGGATCAGCGTTCGGGGATACTTCCACCAGATCAAGACCGACTTCAGCGGCCTGCGCTATCGCCTCGCGGGTGTACAGGACACCCAAATTTTCGCCGTCATCATCAATGACTCGTACTTTTTCAGCTGTGATGAGATTATTGTAGCGCGGACCACTTTTAACAGGTGGGGTCATTGCGCGCCGGGTCGGCGGGGTGGCGATAGTCGATACTCCTTTTGATGTTGAGCTGCGCCATTACAGCCAAATCGCTAACAGATAAAGGCCTTAGCGCCGGATTATCCGCTTTTGTTCGCGACAGTGGCTCTCGAGACACGGCCAAGCGCGCATTATGCTTCAGCACCAAATGGCTACAGGATCCTAATCTGTTCTATTTCGTGAGTGCAGTCAGGTCATCGACCGTCAATATCTGCGGCAGTATCTGCGCCTCTCCCTTCGGCGGGAAGTACAGATATAATGGCACGCCGGAGCGTCCATATTTTGCGAGATAGCGGGTGATGTCGGGGTCCCTGCGCGTATAGTCGCCCACCATCACGGTCATGCCCGCCTTGCGGAATGCGTCATTGGTCTCCGTCCGGTCAATCGCCGCCTGTTCATTGACCTTACACGTGACGCACCAGTCGGCGGTGAAATAGAGGAACACCGGCTTGCCCTCGGCACGCAGCGTGTTCAGGCGGGCCTCGTTAAATGCTATGCTACCGGCCTTAGACGCCGTGCCCGCAGGCTCGATCGTCACTTTGCCGATTATCAGTGCCGCGGCGATAGCTATTCCGAACAAAGCCATCACAACCAATTTATGGGGCGACCCCGCTTTCTGTTTCCGGCCAAGTGCAAACAGCCCCGCGAGCATGATGAGCGTAGCCGCGCCGCCGATCATCAAACCGGTAAATCCAGCCAGTTGATATGTCAGCCACAGCAATGCCAGCGATGTCAGCGCCATAGGCAGCGCCATCCACTGACGGAACCGCACCATCCATGGCCCGGGCCGCGGCATCCGCTTGCGTAAGGCAGGGATGAACGCAATCGCGAGGAAGGGAAGGGCCAGACCAAATCCAAGCCCCGCAAAAATCAGCAATGCCAAACCGGTTGGCAACAAAAGCGCGGCGCCCATTGCGGCGGCCATGAACGGCCCGGTGCATGGTGTCGCGACAACTGCGGCAAGCACGCCTGTCCAGAACGACCCAGATAGGCCGCCCTGACGCGTCAGCTTTTCGCCCGCACCAATGCCGCCGACTTCAAATAGCCCGGCCAGATTCGCCGTGACCGCGACCATCAGCAACAAGAGGATCAGCACGACCGCAGGGTCTTGCAGTTGAAATGCCCAGCCCACCTCTTCGCCGGCAGCGCGCAAGGCCAGCATGATACCGCCGAGGATGAGGCAGCTAACAATGATGCCGACCGTGTAGGCCACCGCATCGCGGCGGGTCTCGCCTTCATCGCCGCCCATTTTGGCAAGGCTCAGTGCTTTCAGCCCCAATATGGGAAAGACGCAGGGCATGAGATTGAGCAGCAAACCACCGAGCACGGAGAATGCCAATATCCACCCAAAGCCAAGCGGCGGTTGTTGGCCATCGGCAGGCGCACCTTCGCCCAAAACAGACACCGCATCGCCGCCCGATGGCACCGCGCCCGCAACAGCGCGCACCTCAAGCCCTTGCGCGTCATTGAAGCGGAGCAGACCATCAATTTTGCCGTCAAAGCCCTCTTTCACCGCACCGCTGACCACCAGCCAGTCGCCCACCCGCCGCCCGCTTTGCGGTGCTGCGTAGCGAAACAGCTTTTCGGTCTGCGCGAAGAACCAGACGCGTTCAGCCTTGGCACTGCGTGGATAAGGGATGGCGATTTCAATACGCTTGCCGTCAATTTGGTACAGCGCCGAACGGTCAAGCGGCACGGGCAGGGCGCTGCGCCATGCGTCAAAGCGCGCGCGGTCCGCGTTAGCTATGGTGCCCGACCCGACCGTCAACGGTACGGACAATGTCGCGGCCTCCGGAACGCACACCAAGTCGGAACAGGCCGACCAGCGGGCATCCACTGTGATGTCCAGACTTTGGCCCGGCTGTGCGTCTTTGGGTATTTTGACATCCACCAGAAAGGCATGCTTTGCCTTGTAAATATGGTTCATAAACCCGCTGACGATCAGCGTCTCGGGCACCGGCGCACGCACCGTTCCGGCAGTCACACCATTTGGCAATTGCCATTCAAGCTCAAGCGGCGTGCCTGCATCACCGGGGTTGATCCAGTAATCATGCCAGCCGGATTTGGGGTCCATGACGATTGCGACCGTCACAACATCACCGGGTGCGGGGCGATTGGTTTCGATATCTATCGATGCGCGCACATTTTGCGGCGATGCGTTGGCGGGCGTCTGTGCATATGCGCCGCCAACCAACAGCGTTAACGCCAGCAGACACGCGCAGAGTGTGCGCAGAAGGCGCGGGTCCAATGCAAACGTGCCGATATTCTGCGTGCGTAGAACAGCCATTTTATTCCGGTGCCGTTTGTAGGGGCGGTGAACCCATATTGGGCATTGCTTTCGCCTTTTTCCAGCTGCCGTTCAGATAATAAGCGACCGACAACACACAAGAGGCGATGGATGTCGCGATGAAGGCAGCCCAAATGGCGTCCGCGCCAAAACGTTCATATAATCCAAAGCCGATAGAGAAGCGGACGATGACGGCGCTGAATATCAGGATGAGCAATGGCGCGACCACGGCGCCATTTGCCCGCACCGCAAAGGTCACGACGACCGAAACACCCATCAATATAAAGCTCCAGCCAATGATATGGTTGATGTGAATGGCGATATCGATCGCTGGACTGCCAATGGGCAGGAACAACTGAAGCAACGGCGTTGCAAACAAGGTCATCAGCAAAATCAGCACGCCCGACATCAGCAGGTTGATGCCAATGCCCGACCAAACGATGCGACCGACGCGGTCCCATTTGTTCGCCCCAATATTTTGCGCGACCATGGCGCTGACCGCGCCACCAACGGCTACGGCGGGCATTTGCACATAGCTCCACAGCTGGTTCATCACACCAAAGGCTGCTGTAGTATCGACGCCCTCCATATTGACGAGGCCAATCATCACGACGGCTGAGCCCGACATGATAATCATCGACAAGCCCATGGGCAGACCCATACGCGCTATCGGCTTCAGAAAGCGTGCGTCAGGTCGCAGCCATTTAAGCTCAGCCCCGCGCAGACGAATGGTCAGGTCAAGCGCATAGACCTTGCGCAGCAGCAGGCCGAGGCTGATGATCCCTGCAACGATTGTCGCCAAAGCAGACCCAGCGATACCCATTGCGGGGATTGGACCAAAGCCAAGAATGAAGACCGGGTTGAGGATGATGTCGAGCACGACATTCAATACCGTATTCCAAAATGGCGTGACGGAATCACCAACGCCGCGCAGCGATGATGATATGAGCACCATGACAAATGATGTGGGCATCGTCAGGAAAATCACCCGCAGATAGGCAAGCGCGAGCGGATAGACCGTCTCTGGCGTCGACATGAGCCGCAGCATGTCCGGCGCGAAAATCCAGCCTGCCGCTGCGAACAATAAGCCCGCGGCGAAAAACACGGTGATTGCCGTCCCCATGATCCGGCGCACCGATTCAATGTCGCGGCGGCCCATATTCTGGCCGATCAATATCGTTGTCGCCATGGTGAAACCGAACAATGTGGAGAACATCAAGAACATGATGAGCCCAGCGTTCGCCGACGCCGCCAGCGCCTCTTCGCCCAAAAACTTTCCGATCCAAACCGAATTGACCGAATTGTTGACCGACTGGAGAATGTTCACGCCAAGCGAAGGCAGCGCAAACAGGAACAATGTTTTGGCAACCGGACCAACCGTCAGGTCGCGTTGATGCGCGGGTGCGCCGCTCACCCCAATCGTGCCAATGCCGCTATCAGCCGCTCGGCCTCCGCAGCTTTTTCCGCATGATCGGCGCGTGCCTTTTCCACCGCTTCTGGCTTTGCCTTTTCCACAAAGGATGCGTTGGACAGACGACCTGCAAGCGCATCACGTTCCTTGGCTGCGGCTTCGATCGCTTTGGTGATGCGGCTGCGTTCGGCATCGAGATCGATGATGCCGTCGAGTGCATAGACGACGGTATCGCCGCCAACCACGATCTGCGCGATATTGTTGGTCTCGACAGGCGTAAAAGCAAAGCTGTCAATGCGGCCCAAGCGCGACAGCGCCGCGGCTTGGCGTTCGATGATGGCGATGGTTGATGGCTGTGGGTCGGCGATATTCGCGGTCAAACGCGCGCCGGGCGGAATGTTCAGCTCTGCCTTAAACGAACGCGTCTTGCTGATCGTGTCAATCACCCAGTCGATTTCACGAACGGCGTCTGCATCAACCGTTGCGTTCGGCTCGGGCCATTTGGCATGGATGATGTCATAGGGACGATCACCCAATGCGTGCCACAATTCTTCGGTGATAAAAGGCATGAACGGATGCAGCATGACCAAAATTTGGTCGAGCACCCAGCCAGCGACGATCATGGATTCCGCATCCATCTCGCCCTTTTCACCGTCGACAAAAGCCGGCTTGATAAGTTCGAGATACCAATCGCAGAACTGATCAAAGACCATGTGATAAATCACATCGGCCATGCCATCGAAGCGGAATTCGGCGAAGGCCTTGTTCAGCTTCTCGACGGTGCCAACCACCTCGCCGATAATCCAGCGGTTAACCGCGAGTTCGGCTTTGGGGGCGTTGATGCTGTGTGATCCGCTGATGCCGTTGGACTGGGCAAAGCGCGCCGCATTCCAAAGCTTGGTCGCAAAGTTGCGATATCCGGCGACGCGGCTTTCATCCATTTTGATGTCGCGGCCCTGGCTTTCCATGGCGGCCATGAAGAAGCGCAAGGCATCGGCACCATATTGGTCGATCAAGCCAAGTGGATCGACGGTATTGCCCTTGGACTTCGACATTTTGCTGCCGTCGGCGGCACGGACGAGGCCGTGCAGATAGAGCGTCTTCCAAGGCACTTCTTTCATGAAGTGAATGCCCTGCATCGCCATGCGCGCGTCCCAGAAGAACAATATGTCAAAACCGGAAACGAGCACGTCATTGGGATAGTGACGGTCGAGCTCTGTCGTCTGGTCGGGCCAACCCAATGTGCCAAATGGCCAAAGTGCAGACGAGAACCATGTGTCGAGCACGTCGGTGTCACGAAACAACACTGCGACTTGCGGATTGTCGCCTAAACCCCATTGATGGGTGAAGGCTTCTTCCCTTGATTCAACAATTATGACTTCAACGTCTGGACCATAATATTCACGTGCTTGTTGGAGAAAGGATACTTCGTCATCGGCAACAAATATCTGTTCCATAAATGATGCCTGTACCCGTTGGTTCTCAGCTCGAGGCCCGTACCAAGCCGGAATCCTATGCCCCCACCATAATTGACGCGAGACGCACCATGGCTGGATATTTTCCATCCAGTTGAAATATGTTTTTTCCCAAGATTTCGGGACAATATCGATTGCGCCCGAACGTACCGCTTCGATTGCCGGCTGTGCCAATGTTTCTGCGTCGACATACCATTGGTCGGTCAACCACGGCTCAATCACTTGGCCCGAACGGTCGCCAAAGGGTGTTTGAATGACGCGGTCTTCAACTTTTTCGAGGAAGCCCAAAGCGTCCATCGCTTCGACCACCATCTTGCGGGCATTGGTTGGCTCGCCTTCGATGCCGAAGCGATATTGGCCGACATATTCTTGTGGAATGAGCCCATCCGACGTTTGCACAACGCGGCCTTCGCCATCGAGCATGTTGAACATCTCGCTGGCTTTGAACCCGGCGCGCTTGCCAACTTCAAAGTCATTGAAATCATGCCCCGGCGTTACCTTGACTGCGCCCGAGCCCAGTTCCGGATCGGCATGTTCATCGGCGACAATCGGAATTAAGCGGCCGGTGATCGGCAGGCGCACATTTTTGCCCACCAGATGCGCATAACGTTCGTCCGAGGGATTTACGGCGACCGCCATATCGGCGAGCATCGTTTCGGGTCGCGTCGTCGCGACGGAGATAAATCCGCTGCCATCTTCGAGCGGATATTTGAAGTGCCAGAACTTGCCATTGATTTCGCGGGTTTCAACCTCAAGGTCGGAGATCGCGGTTTTTAGGCCGGGATCCCAATTGACGAGGCGCTTGTCGCGGTACAGCAGGCCTTGATTATACAGTTCAACAAACACTTTGATGACGGCTTTTGAAAAGCCCTCATCCATTGTGAAGCGTTCATTTTCCCAATCCATTGAGCAGCCAAGCCGGCGCAGCTGGTCGGTAATTTCGCCGCCGCTTTCTTCTTTCCATTCCCACACCTTGGCAATGAATTCGTCGCGGGTGAAATCGGTGCGCTTTTGCTGGCGCGCATTTAATTGCCGTTCGACCACCATTTGCGTGGCGATGCCCGCATGGTCGGTTCCCACCACCCACAGTGCGTCCTTGCCCTGCAAACGCGCATGGCGAATGAGGATGTCCTGCAACGTATTGTCGAGCGCATGGCCAATATGCAGCGAACCCGTCACATTTGGCGGCGGATTTACGATTGTATAGGGCTCTGCATCTGGCCGTTCGGGACGGAACGCGCCAGTGGATTCCCAATGGGTGTACCATTTTGCTTCAATTGCGGCGGGGTCGAAAGTCTTGTCGATAGTCATAGGTTCGTGCCTTAACGAGCCTTACCGGAAAGGGAAACCCTCACCACACGACATGTGCTTGAACAGCCCATAAAAAGTGCAGCAGCAGTAACGCCGCCCCCGCCGCTGACGGGCGTTGCGCTCGTTACTTTGCGCCTTTCAAATGCTTGGCCAGCCATGCAAACACAGTCTGGTGCCACTGGATCGAATTTTTTGGCTTCAGCACCCAATGGTTTTCATCGGGGAATACCAACAGCTTCGATTCCACGCCCTGCTGCTGCAATGCGGTGAAGGCGGCCAGGCTTTGCGAATACGGAATGCGATAATCCTTCTCGCCATGGATGACCAATGTCGGTGTTTTCCATTTGGCGACATGGTTCACAGGGTTCCATTTTTCGGCATCGGTGCGCGTTGTCCATGGCCCGCCATTATCCCATTGGTCGAACCATAATTCTTCGGTTTCATAGGCCATCGCGCGGAGGTCAAAGATACCCGCATGATTGACGAGGCATTTGAATCGGTCGGGCCAGTTGCCCGAAATCCAGTTCATCATATAACCGCCATAGGATCCACCAAGCGCGCAGGCGTTTGCGGTATCCAGCTGCGTGTCGATTTTGCCAACGGCGTCCATGCCCTTTTGCAAATCTTCAAGCGGCCATCCGCCCCAGTTTTTGTTGATGCTGTCAGTGAATTTCTGCCCATAGCCCGTCGACCCGTGAAAATCGATGGTGACGACGGCATAGCCTTGCGATGCCATGACCGCCGGGTTCCAACGATAAGACCAGCTGTTGTTAAACGTTCCTTGCGGTCCACCATGGACCAGCAACAACACAGGCAGCTTGCCCGTCGCATTTTGCGGCTTCACGATTTGGCCAAATACCTGTTCGCCATCGGCACCGGCAAAATCGAATTTCTGGTAATTTACGGGATCGAGCGTGGCGAGCGCGTCCGCATTTACGTTGGTTAGCCGTGTGGTCTTGCCCTTGGCATCCATGTGCACAAGGTCGGATGGGCCTGTGATGCTGTTAATGGCGTAGACGATACCGCCATTTTTCAACGGAACGGCTTCGGCGACGCTACCGCGGTCGGTCAATCGCGTGACTTTGCCTTTCAGGTCGACGCGATACAGCGGCGTTTCCAACACATCTTGCGCGGTTACGAGCAAGCTTCGGCTATCCAAAGCCCATGCAAGTGACGCCACGGAACGGTCCCATTTTTCGGTCAGCGCGGTAACCTTGCCGCTCTTCAATTCCATCAGCTTTACGACCAGCCTGTCGGCTTCGTAGGTCGCGCGCGGCATCGACGTCCATGCCATCCATTTGCCATCGGGCGACATGGCTGGTGTCGTATCCGTCCCGGCATTGTCGGCGGTCAGGTTGACCGGCGCCTTCGACTTTAGCGCGGCGCCGTAAATATCGAGATTGGTCGATTTGGCTTCATTTTTGTCGGTCAACCGAAGGGTGAAGGCAATGCCGCTGCTGTCTGCGTTCCAGCTGATCTCTTCGCCGCTGCCAAAGGGCTTGGACGGGGCGTCACCGACAAGGGTGCCGTCCATCGCTGCACCCGATGTGCCAAGCTTGCCATCAGCGCCGAGCATGAAGGTGAACACGCGGCTGTAATTGCCGGGTGTTTCCCATTGGTCCCAATGGCGCACCATAAGCTGGTCATATTCGCGGCCGGTGCCGGGGCCGGGTTTTGACGTGTCACCGTCCTTTTCACAGCCAAATGCCATGCAATCGCGGGCGATATCGCCCCAGACAGCAAATTTCTGTCCATCAGGGGAGATTTTGAACCCGCTGACATCGGCCTTGAAATTGCTCACTTGGGTGGCTGTTGCTGTCGCAATGTCGTAGCGCCAAATCTGGTCCGATCCGCTTTCATTGCTGATGTAAAAAATGCTTTTGCCGTCGGGGGCAAAGGCGGGGTCATGCTCATTCTTGTCCGGTTTTGATGCGAACATCATTGGCTGCGGATTGGCGCCAATTTTGAGCATGTAAAGGTCGGTCTTGCCCTTGTTCGCGGCCAAATCGGTTTCGCGCAGCTGATAGGCGATCATTGTCCCGTCGGGCGATGCCGTTGCGCCCGAAAGGCGCTTCATTGTCGCGAGGTCGGTCTCCGTCATCGGGCGTGCAAACGCAGCGGAGGAAAGGGCGGAAGTGCCGATGATTGCGGCAATCAGGATGGTGTTTTTCATGGCCACACGCTAGTCAGCGCACGGCAGGCAGGCAAGAAATTTAGCGGACCAGTTTGCCGTCTTTCATGACGTGGGTCAGATTTTCCAGCACGCGGATATTCTGAAGCGGATCGCCCTTCACGGCCACCAGATCGGCAAAGCGCCCCGGCTGCACGCTTCCCAGCATATCTTCTTTG
>JBILBJ010000210.1:0-3483 GCA_044353705.1 Sphingorhabdus sp.
TCCTTGGCATCCGCGCGGTCGCCATGGCGCTAGCGTGCGGCAATAGCGTGATCCTTAAGGCCTCGGAAACTTGCCCAGAAACCCACAGCATCATCGGTGATGCGTTGTGCGCCGCAGGATTTCCAGATGGTGTAGTGAACGTGATTCATAACGCACCCGAACAGGCTGGCCAAATCGTGGATGCGTTGATAGCCAACCCTGCAGTGCGGCGTGTGAACTTTACTGGGTCAACCCACGTCGGTCGCATCATTGCCCAATCTGCCGCCCGCCACCTGAAACCGGTTTTGCTTGAACTGGGCGGAAAGTCCCCATGCGTAATTCTCGATGATGCCGATCTCGATGCAGCGGTCTCTGGCGCTGCATTTGGGGCATTCATGAACCAGGGGCAGATCTGCATGTCGACCGAACGGATAGTTGTCGATGAGGCGATCGCCGACGCATTTGTGCAGCGGCTCGGCGTAAAGGCGCAAACACTAATGGCCGGCCCTGAAGGCACGCCATTAGGCGCGATGGTCAGTTGCACGGCCGCGAGCAAAGTAGAAGAGCTGTTGTCCGACGCGCTGTCAAAGGGGGCTAAACTTATTGCAGGCGGCCGTTGCGACGGCCCTTATGTCGATGCAATTGTGATCGATCATGTCACCCCCGACATGCGTGTTTATACCGAGGAAAGCTTTGGCCCGGTTGTCGCCGTGGTCCGCGCCAGCGGAGACGAAGCCTTGGCCAGCATCGCCAATGATTCGGAATTTGGCTTGTCAGCGGCGGTGTTTGGCAAAGACATTAATCGCGCTTTAGCTGTCGCGCGGTCGATACGATCGGGCATCTGCCATATCAACGGACCAACCGTTCATGATGAACCGCAAATGCCTTTCGGTGGCGTCAAGAACAGTGGCTATGGCCGGTTCGGAGGAACGGCGGCCATTTCCGAGTTCACGGACCTGCGCTGGATCACGATTGAAAATGAACAGCACTACCCGATCTAATCTGCTTCGCTGCAACAACAACAATAACAAGTTCTAGGGAAATAAGAATGTACACGGCAAGCAGCGCCTTCCTCGAATCTCTTGTAGAAGCAGGAGTATCCTGCATTTTTGCCAATTTCGGGAGCGATCATCCGGCATTGATAGAGGCTATTGCAGAGGCGCGGGCAAATGGCCGGCCGTTGCCCAATATCTATACGGCACCGTTCGAGATGGTGGGCATGCACGCAGCGCAGGGATTCGCGCAAGTGACTGGCCGAGCGCAAGCGGTAGTTGTTCATGTCGAATGCGGTACCCAATCGCTTGCCGGAGCGGTTCATAACGCGGCACGAGGACGGACACCCATGCTGATCTTCGCCGGCCTCTCTCCTTTTACACAAGAAGGGGAAATGAAAGGCAGCCGGAATGAGTTCATCCAGTGGATTCAGGACACCTATGACCAGCGCGGTCTGGTCCGTGAATATATGCGGTACAATAACGAATTCCGGACAGGTGCAAATATAAAGCAAATCACGCACAGGTCGCTCCAGTTCGCGCATTCAGCACCGCAAGGCCCCGTCTATTTGGTTGGGGCACGCGAAGTGATGGAGGAGCAGGTCGAGCCGAAAAGCACAGTCCTCGCGCATTGGAAACCCGTGGCGCCCGCCGCGTTATCTCCCTCGAGCGTCGATACGATTGCATCTGCTTTGGCGAATGCCAGCAGACCGCTCATTGTCACGTCATTCGTTGGCCGAAATCCGGAGGCGGTTGCACCGTTGGTGGCCCTTTGCGAACAGGTGGGAATTGGGGTGCTGGAATCGGTGCCTAGCGCCATTAACTTTCCGCACGACAACCCCCTGTATCTTGGTAGCCACTGGAACCATCCCTATCAAAATGAGGCTTTGGCCCAAGCGGATGTTATACTTGTCCTTGATAGTGATGTGCCATGGATTCCGACTATCAACCGGCCAAATCCCGATGCCCAGATTTTCCACATCGATGTAGATCCATTAAAAGCAACTTTTCCTCTTTGGTACATCCCGTCGATCCAGAGTCACTTTGCGGACGCGCAAACGGCGCTAACCCAAATTGGAGCTGCAATCGAAGGCCGAGCGCAGGATGAAGCCCTATATCGCCAACGCAGGGCGTTTTTCGAAGATTTTCATAGTCGCCGGGCCGCAGCATTGCGCGCTGCAGAAGCGCCACAAGAAACCCTTAGCACCGAATATGTAATGGCACGGCTCAGACCGCATCTGAATGATGCCATCATTCTCAATGAAGGTATCACCAACTATGCAAAGGTCGCTGACCACTTAGCTCCTACGCGGCCCGGAAGCATGTTCGCAAGCGGAGGGGGATCGCTAGGCTGGGCCGGCGGGGCGGCGATCGGGGTAAAGCTTGCCGCACCGGACAAGACGGTTGTGGCCGTTAGCGGTGATGGTTGTTTTATGTTCTCGGTCCCGTCGACCGTTCATTGGATGTCGCGGCGCTACAGCGCTCCTTATCTCCACATTGTGTTGAACAATGGTGGGTGGCGAGCGCCGCGTGTTTCGGCATTGTCGGTTCACCCCGATGGTTATGCCGCACGGGCTGAGAATCTTGACATAGGTTTTAATCCGGCACCCAATTATGGCGCAATTGCGGAGGCTGCAGGCGGAGCGTTTTCACGAACACTTAAGCATGTAGAAGATGTAGATGCCGCAATTTCAGACGTATTAAATGCTGTTCGGGTAGAGCGCCGCAGCGCAGTGCTTGATGTATGGCTGCCTACGGATCAATAGCCTTTTATTAAATATTTGGGCCCTCGCGGGCAAAATCTAAACCGTCGAAAATAGCTTGCTGACAATTGCCCAGCCATCTGATCCGCGGAATAAATGAAGACGATCTTCAAACGCAAGCCGTCCACCAAATCCCATGGTTGCGACGGATGCTATCGCAATATCACCATGTTCCCAAAATTCCGTGCAGGCAATCTGCAAACGGCTGTGGTCCACGCCTGCCGCGTTCATCGCCGCCACGTCATCGAGAAAAAGTTGCGGCGTGGCATCAACAGGCATTCCATCGAGATTCCCGCACATTCGAGCATTCGCGTGAAAACATTCCACCAACATGTTGTGATCGAGCTTACGGCATCCCTCGGCATAGGCTTCGACCGTTTGGCGCGCGGTTTCAAACGGCATGTTAGCTCTCCTGGACCGATCTGTGATTCACAATTAACATGATCGCGAGCGCCGCCATTGCGAACGCCGCCTCGATCAGAAGCATTGAAGCTTGGCTCGAAAAGCGCAAAATCTGGCCCGCAACCATCGGGCCTATCGCGTTACCGGTTCCGATAACGAGATTGGTCCATGACATGGTTGACCCATCCTTATCGTGGCTGGCGATTGCGGCAAGGATAGGTGGAAGTGCGAATGTCCAGGCAAATTTGAAGCCAAATGCCGATATGGCAAACGCGTCTGTTCCGGGCGCTAGCAAAGCAAACAACGACAACAGCAGTATGACAAATCCGCCTATAAGTAGCGCTTTT
>JBILBJ010000039.1:0-11630 GCA_044353705.1 Sphingorhabdus sp.
CAATTCAGGCGCTTTTCAAGATTGTCGACGATGAATGTGCGGCCGCAAAGGGCGGGGCGCTTGCGGATTTCGCGACCCGTCTTGAAAAAGCCAGTGGCGATTTGAAGGCATCGACGATGTGGTTCATGCAAAATGGCATGGCCAATCCGAACAACATTGGCGCTGGTGCGCATCATTACATGCATATCATGGGCATCATTGCCCTTGGCCTGCAATGGCTCCGCATGGCGGAATCGGCGCAGCGTGCGCTTGATGCTGGCACAGGCAATGCGGCGTTCTACGAAACCAAATTGGTAACCGCGCGCTATTTTGCGGAGCGGTATCTGCCCGATTGCGGCGCGCTTCGTCGCAAGATTGAAGCTGGCAGTGAGGCGTTAATGGCCTTGTCGCCGGAGATGTTTGCCGCAGCGTAACCGCTCAGCCGTTTCATGCTCAGATACAAAAATGCCGGGATATCATGTCCCGGCATTTTGCGTTTAGTCGACGGGCAAAAAGTCGGGAACCGATAAATAGCGTTCGCCGGTGTCATAGCTAAAACCAAGAACACGTGACCCCGCTGGCAATTCGGGCAGCTTCTGCGCGATGGCGGCAAGTGTTGCGCCGGATGAAATGCCGACAAGCATGCCTTCCTCACGCGCGGCGCGTCGTGCGGTTTCCTTGGCAACTTCAGGGTCGACCTGAATGACGCCGTCCAATAACGCGGTGTGCAGGTTGGCGGGAATAAACCCTGCGCCAATCCCTTGAATGGCATGCGGTCCAGGCTGGCCACCGCTGATCACTGGCGACAGCGTTGGTTCCACCGCAAAGACCTTCAAATTGGGCCAGGCCTTCTTCAAAACTTCTGCGCATCCCGTGATGTGCCCACCCGTGCCAACGCCGGTAATCAGGGCATCAATCGGTGTATCGGCGAAGTCCGACAATATTTCCTGCGATGTCGTGCGCACATGGACGTCAATATTCGCCGGGTTTTCGAACTGCTGCGGCATCCAAGAACCCGGCGTGTGTGACACGAGTTCCAAAGCACGTTCAATCGCACCCTTCATACCCTTTTCGCGCGGGGTCAGGTCGAAGGTAGCGCCATAAGCGAGCATAAGCCGCCGGCGTTCCAGCGACATGGACTCTGGCATGACGAGGATGAGCTTATATCCCTTGACCGCTGCAACCATGGCAAGGCCAACGCCGGTGTTTCCGGACGTCGGTTCAATGATCGTGCCGCCGGGTTTCAGGCTGCCGTCTTTCTCGGCTGCCTCAATCATCGCAAGACCAATGCGGTCCTTGATTGAACCACCGGGGTTCGACCGTTCGGATTTGATCCAGACTTCGGCATTGGGGAACATGCGCCCCATCCGGATGTGCGGGGTGTTGCCGATGGTTTCGAGGATCGATTGTGCTTTCATGGATTGCTTCCTCTATATTGTGGTTCAAATGTGCGGGCGTTTTTAAGCTCGGGGAATAGCCGCGCCCACATTCCAGTGATCAATATGGCACCAACGCCGCCGAATACAACCGCGCCAACAGGGCCAAGTGCCGCCGCCGCCACACCGGACTGCAGTTCCCCCAATTCATTGGAAGCAGAAATGGCAAGCCCCGATACAGAGCTGACGCGTCCGCGCATTTCATCTGGTGTGTTCAGCTGCACCAATGATGATCGGACATAGACGGACAGCATGTCTGACGCGCCAAGGATAATGAGCGAGATTAACGCGACCGCCATGCCAGCGCCCATGTTCAGGAACCCGATGCGCGCGTTGCCAAAAATGTGGCTGCCAATTTCATGGCTCAGGCCAAACCCGATAGTTGCCACGCCAAAGACCACCACCGCCCAAAGCATTTTGGCGCCGACATTGTGGCGTAATGGCCTGATCGCGAGCATAAGCGCAACGACGGACGCCCCAACTGCTGGCGCGGCACGTAACTGGCCAAGGCCGTCTGGCCCGACCATCAGGATATCTCGCGCATAAACGGGCAGCATCGCGGTGGCGCCTGCAAGTAAGACAGCAAATAGGTCAAGGGTAATGGCACCCAACAGAAATCGTTCTGACCATGTGTACCGCAGGCCATCAATCATTTGCCTTATAGGATGGATCTTTTTTTGCATGCAGGGCGGATGGACTGGCTTCACACAGCTCAAGCTGATTGTCGCGGCAAACATCAAACCTGCCGAAACCCAATAAGGCAGCGATGCACTCTCGGCGAACATCAGCCCGCCTGCAGCTGGACCAAAGACGGACCCCACTTGCCACGCAATTGAACTCAATGCGATGGCGCGCGGCAATGACGCCGGTGGAACAATATTGGGTGCGATAGCGGACATCGATGGTCCGACAAATACGCGGGCAACGCCGTGCAATGCGGCAAACAGGAAAAGCAGGGGCAGGGTAAGCCCATCGATATAAGTGAACCAGCCAAGCGCCAGCGCCACGATCATGTCGATGCTGTTGGCCAGCCGTGCAACCGTGCGGCGTTCCCACCGGTCTGCGGCCCATCCGGCAACAGGGGTTAACAATGCAAGCGGCACGAATTGCACAAGGCCAAGTAAGCCAAGCTGCAGCGAAGCTTCGCGAATGGACATGCCATAATCACTGCGCGCGATGTCATAGGCTTGATAACCGATAACGATGACCATCCCCATTGTTGCCAACACCGCCATAAACCGTGCGAGCCAATAATAGCGAAAGTCAGCTATGCTGAGTGGGTGGATGTTGGGGTTCGTGTCAGACATGATGCGTTCGCCTATCGGCTGGTATTGCCGAAGGCAATGAAGGGATTTTTGATGACGCCGCTGGTTGCCATTTCATGATCCCAGCCATTATCCAGCATCTTCGGGCATGCCCTGATAGTCGTTGATCGTCTCGAATATGGTGGTGAGCGCAGCCTGTTCCTCGGCAGAAATCTCTGGTCTCCAGATTTCGAATAACAAGATAACGCGGGTATCCGCGCTGTTATTCCACGCCTCATGTTCGAAGCTGTCGTCAAAAATCAGCGCCTCGCCGGTGCGCCATGCACGCGTCTCGTTGCCGACGCGAATGGCGCAGTCGTCGGGGACGATGAGCGGAATGTGGCAAATCAACCGTGTGTTCAAAAGCCCATGATGCGGTTGAATATGCGTACCGGGTTTTAGCAATGACCATAAGGCAATGGGCGAACGTTTATCGATGTGCGGCATCGGTGCCAGTTCCAGCGCAGCCATCGTCGCCGGACAACGCGACGCGTTGGCTTCAACTTTTTCGCCGTTGCGCCAGAAATAAAACGCGCCCCAGCTCGGATCGTTGATCAGCGGGTTCGCCGCCCTTGGTCTATCGCTGCTCGCCTCGACATAAGGCGCGAAGTCTTGCCCATCGGCCAACACTGCGCGCAATTCCTCTTGCATCGCCGGTATCGCATTTTCGACGTCTGCGATCCACGGAAATTCCGAACGCTCATAAAATTGCCGCTGCGGGAGCTCGGGAAAGTAAAAGCTTGAAGGCTGCTGCACATATAGCTGCTTTTTGCCGAGCAACATGTCGATTGCTGTGCCAACCCGTCCGTCGCGATGCAAACCTGCTTGCTTCAGTCCATCAACCAAATGCTGCTCGAATTTCGCTTGAACGTGCATGATGAAATCGCGTGCGCGGTTCAACATGGGGTGCAGGGATGTCGGCACGTCTTGCATGGTCGCGGCTTGGTTGAGCGCTGCTTGAAAGAACGAATTTGCCGCACGGTCATCGCCCAAGCGTGCTTTTAACTCGCCCGACACAATCAACGCTGGCAAATGTCGCGGGTCAATTTCCAGCTGGCGCTGCAGCGCAGCTTCCTCCGCCTTGGTATCCCCGGCTAGGCTACAGGCTTGCGCCATCATGAGCCATGGCATCTGGGCGTCCGGCAATTCCGACAGCAAGCGTATTGCAGAAGCAGCGTCGCGGCGGCCAAGTGCCGCTCTTGCGTCCGATATGATGTGTGCAGCCCCCGCAGTCATGGCTTTCCATAACCGCAAAGCGATAGGCATTACCAGAGCAGATACGTCAGCTGATTGTTACAAAGCTGTCCATCACCCGTTTGCGGCCCGCCTGTTCGAATTCGATCTCGAGCTTATTGCCTTCGATCTCCGCGATTTCGCCATAACCGAATTTCTCGTGAAAAACGCGCAGACCGATGCTCAAGTCGCTGCGACCTTTATTGCCAAGGCTGACCGCGCTGCGGGTGTTTTCCGCAATGCGTTGTGGGCGCGGGTTGAATCCGCCGGATGTGGCTGCCCGTTGCCAGCCCGGGCCACGCGCATTGCTGCGGCCTTGGTTGGCCGCCGCCAGATGCGCAAACGGGTCCGTTTGTTCGCTCCAGTTGGCACGCCAAAGTGATGCACCGCCTGTCATCGTCTGCTCGGCCTCAATATGGTCAAGCGGCAGTTCCTCGATAAAACGGCTGGGAATGCTGCTGGTCCACTGGCCATAAATGCGCCGGTTTGCGGCATGGATGATGGTGCAGCGGCGTTTGGCGCGGGTTATTGCGACATAGGCCAGTCGGCGTTCTTCTTCCAACGAAGCCAGCCCGCCTTCATCAAGCGCACGTTGCGATGGGAATATGCCTTCCTCCCATCCGACGAGGAAGACATTGTCATATTCAAGGCCCTTGGCGGCGTGAATGGTCATGATCGTGACGCTTGCGCCGGTATCACCGCGGTCATTGTCCATAACCAGGCTGACATGCTCCAGAAACTCGCCAAGCGTTTCATATTCTTCCATCGCGCGCGCAAGTTCGCTTAGGTTTTCGAGGCGGGCCGATGCTTCGGTGCTGCGTTCTGCCTGCAATACAGCCGTATAGCCGCATTCGTCCATGATCAGCCGCGTCAGGTTCGCTGGCGACATATGCGCCGCTTCGTCGCGCCAGCGGGCGATATCGACCACCAGATCGGCGAGGGACTTGCGTGCCTTGCCGGTTAGCTCATCGGTGCCAACCAATCGCGCGGCGGCGACCGAAAGCGGCGCACGCTCGGCGCGGGCAACGATGTGTATTTTTTCGACCGCCTTGTCGCCGATGCCGCGCTTTGGCACGTTGACGATACGTTCGAACGCCAAGTCGTCGGCCGGCTGGTTTACGATCCGCAAATAGGCAATGGCATCCCGTATTTCGGCGCGTTCATAAAAACGAAAACCACCGACAATCCGATAGTTAACGCCGATTTGTATGAAGCGGTCTTCGAATTCACGGGTCTGGTGCTGCGCGCGCACGAGTATAGCGACACTGTCGAGGCTCTCACCTTTATATTGCAACGCTTCAATTTCTTCGCCGACGCGGCGGGCTTCTTCTGGACCATCCCACACACCAATGATGCGGACCTTTTCGCCATCGTCGAGT
Source organism: Sphingorhabdus sp. (assembly GCA_044353705.1). Lineage (GTDB taxonomy): Bacteria > Pseudomonadota > Alphaproteobacteria > Sphingomonadales > Sphingomonadaceae > Sphingorhabdus_B. The sequence goes on from JBILBJ010000039.1 coordinate 5,332, forward strand.
TCCGTCCACAATGTCTTGCCCAGCCGGGTGCTGTTGGCGTCGATGAGGCCAGACGCCGCCGCCAAAATATGCGGCGTGCTGCGGTAATTCTGTTCGAGCTTAATGGTCTTCGCGCCCGGGAAGTCTTTTTCAAAGCGCAGAATGTTAGCAACCTCTGCGCCGCGCCACGAATAAATGCTTTGGTCATCGTCACCGACGCAGCAAATATTTTTACGCTTCTGGGCGAGCAAGCGCAGCCAGAGATATTGGACGGCGTTCGTGTCCTGATATTCGTCGACGAGAATATATTTAAACTGGGCCTGATATTTTTCGAGGATATCGCGGTTGTGCTTCAACAGGTTCAGCCCATGCAACAGCAAATCGCCAAAATCGCACGCGTTCAGGGCCAGCAAGCGCGCCTGATACAGCGCGTACATCCGTTGGCCCTTACCATTGGCGAAAGCCTCATTATCACCAGCGTCGAGATCTGCCGGCGACTTGCCCGCGTTTTTCCATTTGTCCAACAATGCTGCAAGCCCGCGCGCCGGAAATCGTTTCTCGTCCAAATCTTCCGACTGGATCAACTGCTTGAGCAATCTGATCTGATCATCGGTATCGATAATCGTGAAATTGCTTTGCAATCCGATTATTTCGGCGTGGCGGCGCAGCAGCTTTGCGCCAATGCTGTGGAACGTGCCCAGCCATGGCATCCCTTCCACCGCGGAACCGACCATTGCGCCAATACGCTCCCGCATTTCACGCGCCGCTTTGTTGGTGAATGTCACCGCGAGAATTTCGGACGGCCATGCAAGGCGCGTGTACAAAATCTGCGCCATTCGCGCCGTTAATGCGGCCGTTTTGCCTGTGCCCGCCCCGGCCAGCAGAAGCACGGGGCCTTCAGTGGTTAAAACGGCTTCGCGTTGCGGCGCGTTCAAGCCGTCCAACCAAGGCGGCATCGGGGCGGGGGAGGGATGATTCACGTGCGAACGATTAGGGAACAGATGGTCGAAGGGCAATGCACTTTTCCGCTTTCCTTTCGCCGCCGTCGGTGCCAGCAGAAATGTAAGTCAAGGGAGGGAGCACAATGACAACCACCAACGCAGGTGAAGCCGCAACCGCGCCAGCAGCGTCGCATCGTCGGATTCTGGGCGCGGCCATGGCCGGAACAGCTGTCGAATTCTATGATTTTTATATTTTCGCAACGGCCGCTTCGCTGGTCTTCGGCCCGCTATTCTTTCCGCAATCGAGCCCCGAGGCGCAGTTACTGCAAAGCTGGCTGACCTTTGCGTTGGCCTTTATCGCTCGGCCGGTTGGCGCGCTGGTATTTGGTCATTATGGCGACCGCATCGGGCGCAAGGCAACGCTTGTCTGGTCGTTGATGATCATGGGCGTATCGACTTTTCTGATTGCGCTGCTGCCGACCTACGCTGTTGCCGGTTGGATCGCGCCGGCGCTGCTATGTCTTTTGCGTTTCGGTCAGGGTTTTGGACTTGGCGGCGAATGGGGCGGAGCAGCGTTGCTTGCGGTTGAAAATGCACCCCAGGGCAAGGTCGCGCGCTATGGAATGTTCCCACAACTCGGCGCGCCGGTGGGTTTCATCCTTTCGAACGGCCTGTTCCTGATCCTTGGTCTCACACTCAGCGATTCCGATTTCCGGGAATGGGGCTGGCGCATTCCGTTTTTGTTGAGCGCGCTTCTGGTCGGTATTGGTTTGTGGGTCCGCCTTCGTTTGACCGAAACGCCAGCGTTTGCCGCGGCACTGGAAGAGGCTCCGCCGCCGCGCGTTCCCATGGCAGAGGTTGTGCGGACCCACCCACGCCAGCTGTTCGGCGGCACATTTGCGGCGATTGCCTGCTTTGCGATTTTCTATCTCTCGACCGCTTTTGCGCTCGGCTATGGCACAACCAAATTGGGCATCGCGCGCGAGGCCTTTCTGGGCATCCAGCTCATCTCGATCCTGTTCATGGCCGCTGGTATCATTGTTTCGGGTTACTGGGCCGATCGGACCAGCCCGGCCCGGGTGCTAGCAATTGGATGCGTGGCGCTGGTTGGCGCAAGTTTCACAACCGGGCCATGGCTGGGCAGCGGTGACCTGATGCTCACCCGTATGTATCTTTCGCTGCTGCTCTTTGTGATGGGGCTGGTTTACGGACCACTTGGCGCATGGCTGCCCGGGCTGTTCGCTGCGCGGGTGCGCTATACGGGTGCATCGATCTGCTTCAACGCAGCGGGGATATTGGGTGGCGCGCTGGCCCCTAACATCGCTTTGAAACTATCGGAGTCAGGCCTCGAATATGTTGGCTATTATCTTGCTGTTATTGCGCTGTGCAGCCTGGTAGGGCTTTGGATGCTACGCCCGGCGAAATAGCCGCCCGTCCAGGATCACAAGGCCGGCGGCAATCAAGACGGCGCCGCCGGCTTTGCGCGGCTTTCATTCCTAATCATGATCCGGACGCAGCAATGTGATCCGTGCCTTGCCGACGTTGCGCACGGTATCGACGGTGAAGCCCTTGACCTCGACATCCTCTTTGATGCTGGTCTCAACGCTGATCCATGCGGAGGGTGCAAACCATCCCAAGCGGCCAAGTTTGTCGAGCGCCACCGATCCAGCGCCGCTCAAATAGGGTGGGTCCATCAGGACGATGTCCGCAGGCTTCAGGGCGCTGCCCATCGACAGTACCGATGATTTGCGGACATCACATCGGTCTTTGCCACCGAGCTTTGCGATATTCTTTTCCAGCGCGTCGAGTGCCAGATGGTCCTGCTCGACAAAGGTGCAATGCGCGGCGCCGCGCGACAAAGCCTCAAGTCCGAGAGCGCCTGAGCCTGCAAACAGGTCGAGCACCCGCAAATCTTCGAATGAACCCAGCCGACTGGTGAGCATGGAAAACAATGTCTCACGCGTACGATCGGCCGTTGGCCGCGTCGTATCCCCCTTTGGCGCCACCAACGGACGTGAACGCCACTCCCCTGAAATGATCCGCATTATTTCAAAGTCTTTCGAAATTCGATGAGGTCAACGCGGCGCACTTCGCCGACAGTGCCCGGTGCAAGCTCGCCCAATACGAATGGCCCATAACGTGTGCGGATGAGGCGACTAACCTCAAGTCCAAGATGTTCAAGGACGCGGCGCACTTCGCGATTCTTGCCCTCGGTCAGGGTCATTTCAACCCAACCATTGCGGCCTGTCCGACGCTCTAAATTGGCATCGATTTTGCCATATTTGACGCCTTCAATTTCAATGCCGTGGATCAGCTCTTCGAGCTGTTCCTGACTGACATCACCAAAGCAGCGCGCGCGATATGTCCGCTCGACGCCAGTGGATGGCAATTCCATTTGGCGTTTGAACTCGCCATCATTGGTGAGCAGCAACAAGCCTTCGGTGTTCAAATCCAAACGGCCGATGGGCATGAGGCGCGGCAGGTCTTTGGGTAGAACGTCGTAAATCGTCTTGCGCCCGCTAAAATCGCGTTCGGCGGTCAGGCAGCCCTCGGGCTTATGGAACATGTACAATTGCGTCGGCGCAGGTTGCCCCACCGCCTTGCCATCGACAGCCACACCGCGCAGCGATTTCAGCAATGTTGCGGGCGTTTCGACCTTTTCATCATTCAGCGTCACACGGCCATCCGCAATCATGCGTTCGATTTCGCGACGCGACGCAACACCCGCCCGCGCGAGCAGCTTTGCGATGCGTTCTTCGCCATCCTTGCGCTCCAATGCACCTTTGCTCGGCGCGGCGTTCGGGTTGGGCTTACGGACGGGTTTGCTGTCCCAACGCAGGCGCGGTGGCTTGGCTGGACGGGCAGGGGCTTTTGAAGGAGGTTTTACCATAAAGCGCCTTTGACGCATGTTGCTTCAAAAGTCACTGGCCATTCAGGAAAATGCCGTTAGTCATCTGCACAACACGCTCAAAGGGGTCCGCATGTCAGTTGATTTGCAACGTTTTATCATTTTTGCTGTCGTAATCGGCGGCGTCGTTATCGCTGCCCTTACGATAAAGTCCTTTCGGCCGTATTTGCGCAAGGCACCGCTCGTCGCTTTCCTTCTCGGTATTTCGAGCGGCTTTCCGCTGACACTGTTGATCGCAACTATGACATTCTGGCTAGCGCGCGTGGGTATTGACACTGCGACGATCGGGTTTGCGGTCGCTTTGGGCATTCCTTACACGCTGAAATTCCTATGGGCACCGTTGGTCGACAAGCTGCCTCTCCCGTTTCTGACAAAGACCTTCGGTCAACGGCGTGGCTGGCTCTTCCTAGTCCAAGGTCTGCTGTTCGTTTCGGTCTGGCAGTTAGGCGCGAGCAACCCGCAGCAGGGCAATATGGGCGTTTTTGCTCTCTGGGCACTGATTACGGCGTTTCTTTCAGCGACGCAGGATATCGTCATCGACGCCTATCGTATTGAGATATTGGACGAAGAAGAATTTGCCCACGGCACCGCGACAAACCAGTTTGGTTATCGCACCGGTAACCTGATCGCTGGCGCGGGGACGATCTATTTTGCTTCTAACGAAGGCCTCGGGCTGGGTTGGGCAACCGCTTATGGCTTGACCGCATTTTGCATCATTCCGGCAATCATCGGGGCTTTCATCATCGGGCCTGGCAAATTTGTTGACCGTTATGCCGAAGCGGCCGGAATGAAACCCCGCGAGTGGCTTCGCGAAATGGTGATCAACCCGTTCCGCGAGTTCCTCACGCGGCATGGCGCGTTCATCATCCTTGGTTTTGTTCTGGTGTACAAGGTTGGGGATGCCATGGGACAGACGATGTTGGGGCCCATGATCGTTGATCTCGGCTTTTCCGACACCGACTATATCACCGCCAACAAGATATGGGGATATGCTGCTTTGATTGTAGGCTCGGCGATCGGTGCGCCATTCATCCTGTGGCTTGGCATGGGCCGCGCGCTGCTGATTTCGGGTCTGTTGATGATGTTCTCCAACGTCATGTTCATGATCTTGGCGGCAACGGGCAACAATTACTGGATGATGGTTGCGGCCATCTGTACCGAGAATTTGACCAGCGGTATCGGCCTGACGGTATTTGCGACCTATTTGTCCGGACTATCGAGCATCGCGTACACCGCAACGCAATTTGCGCTGCTCTCGTCCTTTGCGGGCGTGGGCCGCACGTTCATGGCCGGCCCCGCGGGGATCGTTGCGGAAAATTTCGGTTGGGTGGGCTTTTGGGGCTTTACTGTGGTCGCAGCCATTCCGGGCATGGTCTTGCTCTGGCTGCTGTGGAGCAAGGGCTATGTCGTCCAAAGCATTCATCAGGTTGAGGCGGTGGACGATAAGGCTTTGAAGGAACCGGTTGGGCCATTGCGCATCTTCGGATTTTTGCTCGTGGTGGCGGGCCTCATCGGGCTATTACTTTCGCAGCCGTTGGAATTCGCAACTAACCTTACTTTGGCATTTGCTGCGGTGTTAGTGGCGGGTGGATTGCTGGCGTGGAAGGGGCAGCCTAAGAAGGTGACGCGGCCTTAAAGTCAGTCTGGACTTTGGTCGTTCAGCCGCAACACCTCACCGGCGAGATAGAGCGAACCGCAGATTAACACATTCGATGGCAGGCCATTGATAGCAATCCGTTCCATCGCTGTGTCAATGTCGGCCACAGGCGCGGCCACTGCGATGCCAAGATGGTCTTTCGCTATCCGGCACAGTTCCAAAGGATCATGATGCTCATGGCCCGCAATTGGCACCGCGTATAGCGATTCAATTTTGTGTGCGAACGGCGTCAGGAAGCCAAGCGCATCCTTGTTCATCAACATGCCGATGATGACGTGAACGGATGGGCCGTCCTCCAGCGTTTTGGCAATCGCCGCTCCCGCATCGGGGTTGTGACCGCCGTCGAGCCACACGGTTGAACCTGTCGGCAGTTGGTCAGTTAGCGGCCCTGCAGACAATGTTTGCATCCGTGCCGGCCAACGTGTCCATTCCATCGCGGCGGCGAGCGCTGCCTCCGGAACATGGATCGCCTTTTGGTGGCGCAGCATTGCAATGGCCAAAGCCGCATTGTCCGCCTGATGCGCGCCTATCATGCGGGGAAGTGGCAGGTTGAGCTTTCCGCTGGCGTCGCGGTAGTGCAGGCGGCCATCATAGACGGCTGCATCCCAGCTTTCGCCGCGCGCGTGCAACGGTGCATTATGCAAGCTGGCTTGCGTGGCAACGGTGTTGGCCATTGATGCTGTATATTTTTGCGTGAGCAGAGGTGACCCGGACTTTGCAATTCCCGCCTTTTCAAAGGCGATGCGGTCAAGTGGTGGCATATCGGGAACACCGTCCTCCGCCGCTAATAAGAAGCCCTCATGATCCAAGCCCA
>JBILBJ010000040.1:0-11568 GCA_044353705.1 Sphingorhabdus sp.
TATCCGTGCGGTGCCCCTTTGCGTTCCAGATCTAGCAAAACAGATTCAGTCAGCAGAAGACTTCGCCGGGCAAACGCTGATCGGCCTAACGGTTGGTCGGCGGGGATGGCTGGACTGGTTTGCGGCAATTGGCGTGCCCGAACCCACGGACGCGCGGATGTTGCTGTTTGACAGCATGACCAATGCGATTGATGCCGCCGCCCAAAGCAGAGGCGTCCTCCTTGCCCTTACCCCATTGGTCTGGGACATCCCAGCATCAAAAGGGCTGGTTGTTCCACAGCAATTCGCGCCACAGGACGCTGGGAGTTACTACGTTGTCTGTCGCAAAGAAGATCGGACCAATGCCGCAATCGGTGGCTTCGTCGATTGGCTATGCCGCGAGATGCAGCGCGATTTGCCTCGATTACGCAAGGTAGACAGCGCGGCACGCGAGAGGATTTAGCCTTTCTGCCAGCCTGCGGCTCCAGGGTTTTAATTCCGGATCGATCGCGAAAAAGTAAGACCCTGGAGCCGAAGGCTGGCAGAGCCAAAACAAGTCCAGGGTGACGGCGGGGGCGGTGTGTGTGTTCACCCCAAAACCCGCACCCTTTTGTCCCGCGCGGTTTGGCCGTGGGTGATTTCCAGCTGGCTGACCGATATCCCCAACAGCTTGGCCAAGATGGCCAGCACGGCCTTGTTGGCTTTGCCATCCTCCGGTGCGGTGCGGAGCCAGATTTTGAGCCCGCCGTTTTCAATCGCGGCCTTTTCGACCTTTGCCCCCGGCACGACGCGCAGCGATAGTTCGTTTCGGTCGGATAACAGCGCGGTGATCGCTTCGGGGGTTAGGGTAGGTGCAGCCATTTTTTTGCGATAGCGCAGGAACCGCTTTCCTACAACATTCCATATAGGTTATTATATTTTGTATAATGAACCAATGGAGTTTATATGGCACGCAAATCCCCTTCTTCCGACCTCGTTTTGACAATATTGCCCGACACAGGGCAGCGCATTCCGTCTGGGCCACGGGTGAACCGCAACCGGTTGATGCCCGGATTGCGCGTGCGGCATGACGGGTGGACCGAGGAACGGACGCAGCGCTTTTTTGATGCGTTGGGCCATACCGGTTGTGCGCGCGATGCGGCGCGGGTGGCAGGGGTTTCCAATGCGGCGGCGTACCGGATGAAGCGGCGCTTTCCGTTATTTGCGCAAGCGTGGGAGGATGCGCTGGACCGGGCGGGGCAGGGGTTATTGGCGATTGCGTATAAGCGTGCGGTGGAGGTGCGGGAGACCGTGATTATGCGCGGCGGGCAGGAATATGAACGGCGGATTACGCCGTCGGACGCGATTCTTGGCCTCTTGCTGAAACGCGGGGATATGGCGGGGACGGGCGCGCTGCCGGGGGGCAAATTGCCCGATGATCTGTTGAGCTTTGACGAATGGCAACGGCACAAGCGCTTTGACGATTATGGGCGGAAGATCGAGATTGAGGATCCTGAAAAAACCACCGAGAAGTTCATCGCCAAGCTGACCGAAATCCGCAACCGGTTGAAAGAATATGGGCGGCAGGGCGTGGCATGCCCCACCTGTCATCAGCCATTGCCCGACGGGTGGCCGAACCAGTCCATGGCGGTGCTTGTTGCGACGGGATTGGTGGGGCCCAACGAGCTGTTTGATGATTAGGGTCAGGACCCTAGTCGGGGAAATTCATCGTCGCTGCGTTGCTGATCGCGGCTACTTGCATGAATTGCGGTTTGCTTTTGGGGTTGCCGGCATTGGCTTGGGCGACGCTGACCAAGAGATAGGACGAAACGCGGTTGCGCGTGCACAGGCCGCCTGCGCCATCGCTGACCAACGGGGTTTCAAATTCGACCGCGATCATCGCGTCCTGCACACGGGTGACGGTGCATACGACCAATTGCCCTTCCCATAAATCGAGCACGAGGTTGGCGCCTTCGGGAACATTCAACAAGCCATCGATCATCGCGCCGGTCTTCGACAGGTTGCGCATCAATGCTTCATAACGGTGGTCGTCATGGATTACGCCGATGCGGCGGAACACCGAACGGCGGTCGGGGCGGTGGCGCAGCGGGCCGTCGGGGATGATGCGCAATTTGCCGTTCGCCATGCGGGCCAGCAGGGTTTCCTGATCCATCGCCTTTGCGTAAATCCACCCTTGGATAAGGCGCGCGTTCATGCCGCGGACCACCTCAAGCTGGTCAAATGCCTCTACGCCTTCGACCGTGGTTTCCATGCCCAATGCATCGGACAGGCTGATGATCGCGGCGATGATTTTGGCGCTGTTCTGGTCCTTTTGCGTGCAGCTTTCGACAAAGGTGCGGTCGACCTTGATCTTGTCAAACGGGGCGGAGCGCAAATAGCTTAACGACGAATAGCCGGTGCCGAAGTCATCGAGCGCAAGGCGAACGCCAAGGTCTTTGAGCGCGCGGAAAATGTCGTCAATGGTCTCAAAATCGCCCATGAACACGCTTTCGGTGAGTTCAAGTTCCAGACGGTCGGGGTCAAGCCCGGACGTCTGCAGGGCATGAGCGACGGTGTCGATCAGTTCCGCGTGCGCAAATTGGGCGGCGGACACATTGACGGCGACGCGCACCGATTTGGGCCACGCCATCGCGTCCATGCACGCACGGTTCAGCGCCCATGCGCCGATACCGTTGATCAGGTCGGATTCCTCGGCAATCGGCACGAAGACATTTGGGCTTATCGGCCCGCGTTCGGGGTGGTCCCAGCGCATCAATGCTTCGAATGCGACCACCACATTGTCATCGGTGCGGACGACGGGTTGGTAATGCAGCGCCAGCGCATCATTGGCGAGGGCATCGCGCAGGCCCTCTTCAAGCACGCTGCGTTCAGCGGCTTCGTCTTTCAAATGGGCGGCGTAAAAGCGAAATTGCCCCCGTCCGCCATTCTTTGCGGCGTATAGCGCAAGGTCGGCATTTTCGATAAGCTCCAACTTATCAACGCCGTCAAAGGGCGAAATGGCGATGCCGATCGAGATGCCGATGTTCGCGCGCTTGTCGTCGATGATGTACGGCTGCGAGAGAATCTGGATCAGCTTGTTCGACAGTTCGCCCAGCTTACCGCGGTCGTCACAGTCGGACAGGATGATCTGGAATTCATCGCCACCCAAGCGGCCGATCTCGCCCACGCTGCCGACTGCGCGTTCAAGGCGGCGGGCCACCTGGCACAGCAATGTATCCCCTGCGCTATGGCCAAGCGTATCATTGACGGCTTTGAACCGGTCGAGGTCAAGCATCATTAGCGCGCAGCTGCGCTTGGTGGACTTATACGCGGCGAGCGTGCTCTCCAGCTTTTTGTCCATGCGGTGGCGGTTCGCAAGGCCGGTGAGCGAGTCAAATTCGGCGAGGCGCGAGTCCACAAGCTTGCGCTCATGTTCGGTGGTGATGTCCTTTGCGCTGCCGCGATAGCCCTGGAATACGCCGGCTTTGTCGAACTTCGGGTGGCCCGATAACGACCACCATGTTTGCCGGCCACGGCCCTGTGGTTGGCTCAGGGTAAAGCGCACCGTCTGGTCGACGATCCTGTTGCGCGCGGTCAGCTGAAAATTCAGCGGCCTTTCCGAACGATCCCCGGCGGTCGAGGCGTCGGATTCAAACAAATGCGTGATGGGGTGCGCGAGCAATTCCTGCACGGGCCGGTTCAGCTTTTCAGCGGCATTTTCGGAGATATAGATCAACCGGCCTTGGGCATCGGTGGCCCATAGCCAGCCAATGCCTGCATGTTCGAAGTCGTCGAGAATTTCGAGGCGCCGGTTGATGTCGGCAGGCGTAATGACGGCCGCAGAATCGCGACCCGAAAAACGTCTTAATAAACGCGAAACAGTCATCGTTACCAATCATCGCCAATATGCAGGCGCGCGCGCCTCATCCCATGTGACTGAATTTAAACGGCTTTGGTTAAGATATTGCTAATGACTGCAACGCTACGGAACGCGTCTATTTTCAAAGCGTGACATGGCTTTGCATCCATATCGTGCGTTTATCCCTGCCGCAAAAGATCGGTAACCTCGTCCAACGTGCCGCGCACGCGCAACAGCTGGTCCTTGCCAAAGACGATCAGGCATTCGTTGTCGGCATTGTCGGCGGTGCGGACGAATTGGACGATTTCGGGGTTCACCGATATGCGCTGGCCGCGATTGTCGGTCATCATAACGAAGGGGATCATGGGCTGTCCTTTGGAGAGAATGTCAGCGCGGTCCTTAACATAGGTGCACCCCCGCGCTCTAACACTTCCGTCCGCCGCGCAGAAGCATGTCGCGGGGCATGCTATTCCGGTCCATCTGCGCAAAGACGTTGGGAATGCCTTTCGCACGCAAGATGGCTAAGCCGCGCGCATTGGTTTGGCTGGCTTTTCCGCGCAAGCGCCGCTACAGCCGCGGCGATGAATCCCGTAATCCTTGTCATGTCCGGCGGAGCGATAGGTGCAGCACTGCGCTATGGCCTGTCGCGTGCGCTGCCCGTGAACCTTGGGGGTTGGCCATGGCCAACCTTTGCCGCGAACCTGCTTGGCGGACTGGCCATGGGTTTGCTGGCGGCATGGTTGGTGCGCGGCGATGGAGCCGCGGAACCGTTGCGGTTGTTTTTGGGCGTGGGTGTTTTGGGCGGCTTTACGACGTTCAGCGCCTTCAGCCTTGAAATGGCGCAGATGGTGCAACGCGGGCAGGGAATGATGGCGGCGGCATATGCTGCGGTTTCGGTAATATTGGCATTGGGTGCGGTCTTCGCCGGAATGATGCTGGCAAGGACAATTTGGACATGAGTAAGCAAGACGAAAAAGGCATTCGGCAATTCGTCGTCGCCCCTGATGATGATGGCATTCGCCTTGACCGTTGGTTTAAACGGCATTTGCCCGATGCATCGTTTAACATCGTGTCGCGTTGGGCGCGCACGGGGCAGTTGCGCGTTGATGGCAAGCGCGCGACGCCGGGTGATCGGCTATCGGCGGGGCAAACGCTGCGCGTGCCGCCTGCCGATGCGTCGGCATCCTCCAGCGCGCGTCCGGTGCGCAAGCGCCGCGATCTGACCGAAGACGAAATGGAATTCGCGCTGAGCATGGTGATCCACAAGGATGACGCGGCGCTCGTGATTAACAAACCCGCTGGCCTCGCCACGCAGGGCGGCACCAAGACCGAAAACCATGTTGATGGTCTGCTCGACGCCTTAGGATTTGAACTCGATAACCGGCCAAAGCTGGTGCACCGGTTGGATAAGGACACGTCGGGCGCGCTTTTGCTGGCGCGCACGTCGCGGTCGGCAGGGCATTTTGCCAAGGCATTTTCCTCACGCACCGCGCGTAAGGTGTATTGGGCGCTGGTCGTTGGCGTGCCTGACATCGCCGATGGTTTTATCGATCTGCCCATTGGCAAGCAGCCCGGCAGCGGCGGCGAAAAAATGCATGTCGATGAAAAGGAAGGCCAGTCGGCCCGCACCCGCTATCGCATCGTCGAACGCGCGGGCAACGCCACCGCCTGGGTCGAATTGCAGCCTTATACCGGTCGCACCCATCAATTGCGCGTGCATATGGCCGCCATTGGCCACCCCATCGTTGGCGACGGCAAATATGGCGGCAAGGACGCGTTTCTGACAGGCACGATCAGCCGCAAAATGCATTTGCACGCGCGCCGTATCCGCATCGACCATCCATCGGGACATCAGATTGACGTCCGCGCCGACATGCCCCCGCATATGCAATCGAGCTTTGAAGATTTGGGCTTCGACATCGAAATGGGCGATGCATTGGTGCTTGATGCGCCAAAGTTCAGCGAAACGGCGGAAGGCAAAAAGCGCGTTGCCGCGAACATCGCCAAATCCGCGCGCAAGGAACGCAAGGGCGAACGCCGATCGCGTGGTTCCGTGTCGGACAAGCCCAAGGACAATAAGCGCAGCCAAATGGCCGCCGGCAAGAAAATCGCCGCCAAAAAGCCAGTGATTAAAAAAGCCGTCAGCAAGAAACCGGCCGGGAAAAAGGTCACGTCAAAGGGTAAGCCCTGATGCATCCCAATGCTGCGTTTCGTTGGGAAGATCGCGACGCCATGCGCGCTTTGGCCAAGGATATCGGCTTTGGCATGTTATTCCTGAATAGCCCCGATGGGCCGCATGTGGCGCATCTGCCATTTGTATTTCTGGACGATGATCGCATCGGTTTCCATATGGCGCGCAACAACGCGATAGCGCGCTATTTGGACGGCGCAGAGGCGTTGTTCGTGATAAACGGGCCGGACGGTTATATCAGCCCGGATTATTATGGCATTCCCGATCAGGTGCCGACATGGAATTATGTGGCGATTGAGCTTGTGGGCTCCGTCGTGAAAATGGACGAAGCCGCGTTGATTGCCCAATCCGATGCGCTGTCCCATCATCAAGAATCGAAGCTGGCCCCCAAACCCGTTTGGACGCGCGCCAAAATGGCCGACGGCATGTTTGAAAAAATGCTGCGCGGAATACATGGTTTTGAAATGCACATCACCACGTGGCGCAGCACGTTAAAGCTGGGTCAAAACAAGGCCGATGCTGTCCGGATATCGGCCGCGGACGGCGCAGAGGAAGCCGGTAACGTTGCCATCGCCGATGCTATGCGTAACCTTGCCCCATGACAAAACTCGCCATTTTTGATTGCGACGGCACGCTGGTCGACAGTCAGGCAAATATTTGCATGGCGATGGAGCATGCCTTTGAAGAGGCGGGGTTGACGCCGCCGATGCGGCATGAAACGCGGCGGGTGGTCGGATTGTCTTTGGTGGAATCGATGCGGATGTTGTTGCCAGAGGCGGCCGACGATCTGCACCATGATTTGGCTGACAAATACCGTTCGGCCTTTTGGACATTGCGCAGCAATGGCCTGGTCGATGAACCCTTATATGACGGCATCGCCGCGCTTTTATTATCTCTGGATGAAAGCGGCTGGATGCTGGGCGTCGCTACCGGAAAGTCCGACCGCGGGCTGACGCGCTGCCTCGACCATCACGCACTCCGGCCCTTGTTCGTCACATTGCAGACCGCGGACCGCCACCCGTCCAAGCCACATCCGTCGATGGTATATCAAGCCTTGGCCGAAGCAGGGGCCGACGCCGCCAATGCCGTGGTCATTGGCGATACGGTGTATGACATCCACATGGGCCGCGCGGCGGGGACGCGCACTGTCGGGGTTAATTGGGGCTATCACAGCGTGGATGACTTGCGCGAGGCAGGCGCGGATTACATCGCCGAAAGCATGGATGATCTGAAAGTCTATCTGGAGAATTTTGCATGACGCCGAATGATGACAATGCGGGCGCAGATACGCAGGCGCAATATCGGTTTCTGGTCATCAACCTGTGCCGGATTGGCGGCGCGATCATGTTGGTGATCGGGCTGGCCGTCATCGCGCGTCAGGCCTTTGGCCTGCCCATCGCTGCGGGCTATGTGCTGTTTCTGATTGGCATGTTCGCGTTCCTGCTCGTGCCAGTGTTTCTGGCCAAAAAATGGAAGAGCAAGCCGCTGCCATGAGACGATTTTGGAAAGAGGTTACCCTAGAGCCAAGCAGTTTTGGGCATGCGGTGCGGCTGGATGGCCGGCCGATTAAAACACCCACGCACAATGTGCTGACGCTGCCGACGCAAAAGCTGGCGGATGCCGTGGTTGCCGAATGGGACGCGGTGGAAAAGACCGTCGATCCGTTGTTGATGCCGATGACGGGTTTTGCCAACGCGGCGATTGATCGCATTGGCCCCGACAGGGATGGCTTTGCCGCCGCGATTGCGGCCTATGGCGAAACCGATCTGTTCTGTTACCGCGGCGCAGCCGGTGAAGCTTTGGCCGATCGGCAAGCCGAAATCTGGGACCCGTGGCTTGATTGGGCACGCACCCGTTATGATGTCAGCTTTGTGATTGTGGAGGGCATCATGCACCAGCCACAGCCTGAAGCGACGCTGGAAATCCTGCGCACTGCGGTGTCGGCGCGCGGCACGTTCGAATTGGCCGCGATGGCAAAGCTGGCGCATCTGTCGGGCTCGCTGATCGCGACACTCGCGGTTGTCGAAAGCGCGGGTTCTGCGCAAGATATCTGGAACGCCAGCTGCCTTGATGAACTGTGGCAGGAAGAATTGTGGGGCGCGGACCATTGGGCGCAGAAAAACCGCAATGACCGCGCCGCTGAATTCATGGCCGCCGTCCGGTTTCTCGACCTGCTAGCACCGGGTGTGTAAGCGCGACCATAGGTAAAAGCCCATCTTGGGCCAACGCTGGACCAGACTTATGTGCACGCAGCATGTAAGGAAATCCCGATGACCAACGCTTCGCCCAAAAATACCGCGATATTCACGTTAAGGCCGTTGCCCAAGGCGGCATTTGTCGCGGGCTATGCCGGTTTGCTGCCGCAGATTTTTGCCGCCGTGCTGGTGTTTTCGGGATCGGAATATCGTTGGACTGGGCTTGCCGCCGCTTATGGCTATGCGGCGTTTATCTTCAGCTTTTTGGGTGGCATGTGGTGGGGACTGGGCGTCACCACGCGCCGCGATGATGCGTCGGCGACCGCGATATTCGCGCTGGCTGTGGCACCAAGCTTGCTGGCGTTCGCGACCTATCTGCCGTGGATATGGGGCCTCGAATGGCCCGGACCATCGCTGGCGTGGCTTGGGTTTTTCGTGCTGGGTTCACCGCTGGCGGATCGCTGGCTTTCCGCGCGCTGCCAATTGCCGGACGGTTGGATGAAGCTGCGATGGCATCTGTCGATCGGCTTGGGCGGGATTACGCTGTTGCTCGCAGGAGTGGCCCCGACCGCTTAAGACGCCGCGAGGTCGCGCACGAAGCCAATGAGTCCCTTTTGCCGGCGACGCTTCATGCGTTCTGCGGCAAGGATCTGGCGTACCTTTTCAAAGCAGGTCTGCACATCGTCATTGATAAGGACATAATCATAGCCGTCCCAATGGCCGATTTCGGCCTTGGCGCGGCTCATGCGGTCGGCGATGACCGCTTCGCTATCTTGCGCGCGGCTGTGTAGGCGGCGTTCAAGTTCGTCGATGGATGGCGGCAAGATGAATACGCGCACGACGTCGGGGCCAGCTTCCTGATACAGTTGCTGCGCGCCTTGCCAGTCAATGTCGAACAAGACGTCACATCCGGCGGCAAGCTTTTCTTCAACCGGGCCCTTTGGCGTGCCGTAGCGATGGCCAAAAACATGCGCCCATTCGAGGAATTCGCCGTCTGCGGCCATTTTCTTGAACGTTGCCGTGTCGGTGAAATGGTAATGGACGCCCTCAATCTCACCGGGCCGCGGTTCGCGTGTGGTGAAGGATACTGACAAAGCGATTTTCTCGTCCGCTTCCAACAACATGCGTGAAAGCGTCGATTTACCTGCGCCTGAAGGTGACGAAAGCACGAATAGGAGGCCCCGGCGTTCCAGTTCGTGCGGCTTATGATTGTCGGTGTTGCCCATAGCCGCTAGTGCGCGAAAGGGCAGGGCGGCGTCAAGAGGGAAGCTTTATTGGCAATGAAAGCGCGTTAGCCCTCTTTGCGGCCCTTGCGCTGATCATATATGCTTTTCGCCACGATCGCGCCGCCGACAAGCAATGGACCCGGAATAGAGCGCGTCGCCAAACGCGTGGCCACCACGCCAATGCCAGCACCCAGCAAGCCATGACCACGTTTGCGGCCAATCACTTCACCGACAACGGCGCCTGCGATGGATTTTAGCATTATCGACTTCCTTCTCAATGCGTCATCGCACGTTTACCAACTTCGTCATCCTGAACTTGTTTCAGGATAACGCATCAACCTCGCTTGTTATCCTGAAATAAATTCAGGATGACGAGGAATGAAGATCAAACCATATCTTCCGGTCTGACATGGGTATCGAACATGGCTTCGTCAACCAGTCCGGACGCTAACGCGGCTTCGCGCAGGGTGGTTCCATTCTTATGGGCTGCCTTGGCAATGTAGGCGGCGTTGTCATAACCGATGACGGGCGCAAGCGCGGTGACGAGCATCAACGAGCGTTCGACAAGGTCCGCAATGCGGTCGCGATCCGGTTCAAGTCCGGCGACGCAGTTTGTGGCAAAGCTGTCCATAGCGATGCTGAGCAACTCCACCGAGCGTAGCACATTGGCCCCAATGAGCGGTTTGAAGACGTTTAGCTGCAAATGCCCCTGCAGTCCGCCAATCGTCACCGCCTGATGATTGCCCATGACCTGCGCCGCGACCATCGTCAGCATTTCGCACTGCGTGGGGTTCACCTTCCCCGGCATGATCGAGCTGCCCGGCTCGTTTTCCGGCAGATGCAGTTCGCCAAGGCCCGAGCGCGGACCCGACCCAAGCAAGCGGATGTCGTTGGCAATCTTTGTAAGGGACACGGCAAGCGTGTTGAGCGTGCCCGACATCTGCACCAGCCCATCATTGGATGCCAGCGCCTCAAACTTGTTGCGGGCGGGTTCAAACGCGATGCCCGTCGCCGTTGAGATTTCGGCGGCAATCGCACTGTCAAAACCCGCTCGCGCATTGAGGCCAGTGCCGACCGCAGTGCCGCCCTGCGCGAGTTTCTGTACATTATGGACGACCGTCCCTTCGACCCGCGCGCGGTTGGCGATCAGTTGCGCGACAAAGGCGGAAAATTCCTGACCCAAGGTGAGCGGCGTTGCGTCCTGCAAATGGGTGCGGCCGATTTTGATGATCGCGCCCCAGGCGTTGCACTTTTCGGTCAGCGCATCGGTCAGGCGTTGTAGCGCGGGAAGCAGATCGCGCCACACCGCGATGGCCACCGCGACATGGATTGCGGTGGGAAAGCTGTCGTTCGATGACTGCCCCATGTTGACATGATCATTGGGGTGCACGGGCGTTTTGCCGCCGCGTGTGCCCGCCAGTGCCTCGTTGGCGATGCCGGCGATAACCTCATTCACGTTCATGTTCGACTGCGTGCCGCTGCCCGTTTGCCAGATGACGAGCGGGAATTGATCGTCATGCTTGCCCGCCAATATGGCGTCTGCAGCGGCGGTGATCGCGTCGGCAATGTCCGCTGGCAGCGCGCCCGATGCTTTGTGCGTTAACGCTGCGGCACGTTTTACATGGGCAAGGCCGTAGATTATGCCAATCGGCATCCGCTCATGCGCCGGAAAGGGAAAGTTCGCGATACTCCGCTGCGTCTGCGCGCCCCAAAAAGCGTCGGCGGGGACCTCGATCGGTCCAAAACTGTCGGTTTCAGTGCGGGTTTCCGCCGTCACTTTTTCCGTCCGAAGTCCACGCTGACGACGTTGGAGCCGTCTTCGACGACGACGGTGGGGCCGTCATTGCCGGCTTCTTCATGCGGTTCGGGTTCGCTTTCGCCCGCATCGACATGGAATTGCAGCGCGAAATCGACGGCCGGGTCAACAAAGGCGGTGATCGCGGAATAAGGGATGAACAGATGCGAGGGGATCTGGCTGAACGACAGGCCAACTTCGAAATGTTCGGCCTCAACCTTCAGATCCCAATATTTGTGCTGCAACACAATGGTCATTTCATCGGGGAAGCGTTCGTGCAGATGCTGCGGAATGGCAACACCCGGCGCTTGCGTCTTGAACGTGATGTAGAAATGATGGTCGCC
>JBILBJ010000211.1:0-3398 GCA_044353705.1 Sphingorhabdus sp.
TACTGGTTTGAGCTTCTCGCAAATTGCCGAGTTCTGCGGCATCCATGTTCTTGAAGTTCAGGCCATGGCCGATGACATGACTGGCTCGAAATACACCGGTCGCGATCCTGTGCACGCTGGCGAATTGTCGATGGAAGAAATCGAAAAGGGTCAGGCAGACGAAGACCATGTCCTTCAAATGTCCAAGGGCCCAGATCAGGTGCGCCGCACAAAGGGGCCCCGCTACACGCCCGTTTCGAAGCGTCAGGATAAGCCAGACGGCATCGCATGGCTGTTGCGCAACCATCCGGAAATTTCCGATGGCGCGATCTGCAAGTTGATCGGAACGACGCGCAACACGATTGCCGCCATTCGCGATCGCAGCCATTGGAACATTGCTGAAATCCAGCCGAAGGATCCCGTAACGCTTGGTCTGACTTCGCAACGCGAGCTTGATGCCATCGTCAATCGTGCCGCCAAAAAGGCAGGCATTGATAACACGGCGGCAAATGATGCCCGTCTTGGCACGGATCGTGACGCGCTGATCCAAGAATTGCGCGCAGAACGTACCGAAGCGGCGCGCCGCGCGGAAGCTGCTCTCAACGGTGAAGTAGAGCCCGCTGAAAAGGCAGAGCTGACAGCCGATACTTTGTTCAAAAAAGCGGGCGAATAAGGACGACGTCGTCATTGCCTTAATCGCTTGATTAAGGCACGGGTGTGCTATGGCTACCAAAGCAACCCCTGATTACGACGCGTCGCTTGCCGACCACGGATTTGAAGCAAAAGCGTTTAAGGGGCTAACATACCCTTTAGGCGACCATGCCCCGGCTTATGGTGAAATCTACCCTATCGCGCCGGACATTGGCTGGACGCGCATGCCCGTGCCCGGCAATTTGGCCCATATCAACCTGTGGCTATTGGACGAGGGCGAGGCCGGCTATGCGCTCGTGGACACCGGCCTTTTCATGCCGCCGACCATTGAACAGTGGCAAGCGATGTTCGCCGGCAATTTGGCCGACCGCGAACTCAAGCGGATTTTTGTAACCCATTTTCACCCCGACCATGTTGGCTGCGCGGGATGGCTTTCCAACAAGTTCAAAGTCCCTGTTTGGATGAACCGAACCGAATGGTTGATGGCGCGTATGCTCATCGCAGATCAGTTGGACCAGCCACCCGAAGATGTCTTAAACAACCGCCGCTTTGCAGGTTATGATGAAGAACGCATAGATGAGGTGCGCAAGGCCGGTTGGGGCGGATTTGCGCGGGCGGTGTCACGGCTACCCACGGGACATGTCCGCATGGATGACGGACAAGTCATCCGCGTTGGCCAGAGGGATTGGACCGTGATGACCGGCGGCGGACATACACCGGAACATGCCTGCCTTGTCGATTTTGATAATGGCATGATCATCGCGGGTGACCAGATTTTGCCGCGTATCACCTCAAATGTTTCCGTCATGGACAGCGAGCCCAATGCTGACCCACTGGGTGAGTGGCTGGACTCCATTGCAAAGTTTCGGGACGCATTGCCTGCGGATATGCTGGTCCTGCCAGCACATGGCGAGCCGTTCACCGGCGTGCATGTGCGGTTGGATAAGCTGGCGTCTGGCCACCATGAACGGCTCGACAAGTTAGAAGCTGCCCTACGGCACACAGAAATGCGCGCGGTCGATACATTTGCATTGCTGTTCGACCGGGAAATTGATGAAACGGTTTATGGTTTGGCGACCGGAGAGGCGCAGGCGCATTTGCGCTATTTGCACTTTGCCGGTCGGATAAAATGTGAAATCCGCGATGGTGTTGGCTGGTATCACGCGGCATAAAGCGCGCATGACACAAAATGTCTGGAACAGTCACTACCTGCACCCTGTAAAATGGGACCAACATTTTGCGCCGTTGGCGTTGCACGATATGTTTTTCCAGTCCGCTGAACGGACGCCCTGCGCGGCAATTGCAGTTTTCATGGATAGTAAGCATTCGGTTGCATGGTGACCGACCCCGCAGAGATACGCAAAATCATCCATGTCGATATGGATGCGTTCTATGCCAGTGTGGAGCAGCGCGATAATCCCGAACTGCGCGGCAAGCCGGTCGCCGTCGGAGGATCGTCCAAACGCGGCGTTGTGGCTGCCGCAAGCTATGAAGCACGGGCGTTTGGTGTGCGCTCTGCCATGCCTTCGGTGACTGCATTGCGGCAATGTCCGGACCTTATTTTCGTGAAGCCGCGGTTTGAGGCGTACAAAGCTGTGTCGCGTCACATTCGGGAGATATTTGCACGGCACACCGACGAAATCCAACCTCTATCGCTGGATGAGGCGTATCTTGATGTTACCCATGACAAGCAGGGCATCGGGTCCGCCGTCAAAATTGCCAAAGCCATTCGTGCGGCAATTCGCGAAGAAACCGGACTGACGGCAAGTGCGGGTGTGAGCTACAATAAATTTATCGCCAAGCTGGCAAGTGACCAAAACAAACCCGACGGCATGTGCGTGATATTGCCCGAACAGGGGCCTGAATTTGTCGCAAGCTTACCTGTGCGGCGGTTCCACGGTGTGGGGCCACGCACGGCTGAAAAAATGGCCAAGCTGGGCGTGCATACGGGTGCAGACCTCGCCCAAAAGGACGAGATTTGGCTGTCGCAGCATTTTGGCAGTTGGGGCGCTTATCTGTTTCATGCGGCGCGCGGGATCGACAACCGCCCCGTGAACGCCAATGCCGTGCGTAAATCCATTGGCGCTGAAAGCACTTATTTTGAAGATAAGCGCAGCGAGGAAGAATTACGCGAAGCCTTAGACGATATTGTCGAGATCGTTTGGGATCGTATTGACCGCAATCAAGCCCAAGGGAAGACGTTGGTCTTAAAGGCCCGCTATTCCGATTTCCGGACCGTCACACGGTCGCGGACGGTTGGGCACATACTCTCTGACCGTTCGGCAATCGCGACGCTGGGCCATGCGCTGTTGGATCAGATTTTGCCCGTCGAAATGGGCGTCCGTCTGCTTGGGCTGACATTGTCGGGACTTGTTGATCAGAATGACATTGCCGCAGAACCAACAATGCAGGGACAATTCGCATTTGACCACATTGAAAAATGAAACAATCGGCGTTATATCATAAAACTGTTATGCAGTTATAATACAGGAAGCAGAATGGCCCGGCCACAAACTGATATAGAAGCCGGCAGAACTGCGTTGCTTGAAGTGGTCGATAACCTCGTCCGTAAACGCGGGTCAGTCGATATTTCCATGACGGATTTGGCCGCAGCGGCGGGTATGTCACCGTCGAATCTGTATCGCTTTTTCGACAATAAGGAAGCTTTGCTGGAGGCTGTAGCCGAGCGTTTCTTCGCGGAAAAAATCCGCATCATGGTGGAAGTCACCGAGTCCGACTTGCCGGTTCGTGACAAAATGTATCAATAT
>JBILBJ010000041.1:0-11333 GCA_044353705.1 Sphingorhabdus sp.
ATGTTTTGGAGCAGCAGATTAAGGATTGGGTCGCCGCGGAAAAAGCGAAGGGCTAAGCCCGCTTATTTGGGCTCAGGGAGCGGCTCTGCGTCGGCAGATGCCGCTTCCTTGGCATCCAGTTCCGCCTGCAACTTCGCCTCGCGTTCGGCGCGGCCCTTTTCAAATTCGGCCACGCGTGCTTCGACTTCGGCAGCCTCTGCATCGATGCCCGCCATGCGCTTGGCGCGTTCGGCGGCGATCAGGCGGCCAAAGACAATGCCGGGGTCTTGCGCTTTTTCGGCATAGGCGCGGTCAATTTCTTTCAGCCCACATCCGGTAAAGCCGCCAGCACCCGATGCCGAGCAGCTCATTGTGCCGCTGGCGCCCACATATTCGTAGGATTTAATCCGTTCGGACATCGCCTGATTGCGCGGGTCATTGGGATAGTCGCGTAAAGACGACGGAATGCGGTACCGGTCCGCCTCCCCCATCCGCGCGCAGACGACGATTTCGTCGCCTTTGCTTTCGGGGCATTTGTCGTCGCCATAGATGATCAACTGGTTGATCTTCTCATCACCTTGCTGCGTCGCGGGGGCATTTTGTGCCGGGGCTTGCGCCGACAGCATGAGTGCCAAAGCGGCGACGGAAATATGGGCCATTGCGTTCACGGGATATTCTCCAAAAATCTATGCTCTGGCTTGAACGTCGCAGGCTGAATGCGCGATGAAGCTCAAATATGTTTCGACACGGCAATCGCGGTGCGGCAACCCAAGCGGACCAGCGCGCTCATGACCGGATAGGCCAATGCGCGCTCTGCGCCTTCGGCCAGCGCGGTGGCTTTATGTTCAAGCTCGTCCGCCTGAAAATCGGCAATCATCGCCGACAATTCGGGATCGCTGTCCCCGATTTCTGCGAGCTGCTCGCTATAATGGCGGTCAATTTCGGTTTCGATCGCCACGGTGCAGGCCATTGCCGCCTCCGGGCTGATCGCGGCAGACACCGCGCCAAGGGCAAAACCGGCGGCGTTCCAAATCGGGTATAAAGCCGTTGGGCGCACGCCGCGCTCCGCCATCATCTTGTCAAAGGCGCTGAGGTGGCGTTCCTCTTGCTCGGCCATATGCGCAATGCTGCGCGCCGCTGGCGTCCGGTCGCCCATGACGGCAAGCTGGCCCGCGTAAATGCGTTTCGCGCCAAATTCGCCCGCCTGATTCACGCGAATCATCCGGTCGATGGCGGCTTTACGCTGCGGTGTGGTTTTCAAATTGTCTTGTTGCGCCATGTCATACCCAAGATGGCCACTGCACCGCCCAACGACAAGAGGAAATTATAGCCCGCAAGCGAAATGCCGAACAAAGACCAGGGTGCCACGTCACAGCGGACCAATGGTGCGTTCATGATCGACTTAAGCAAATCATCCCCGCTGCCCGAAATCGTCGCGGTGCAGGCGGTCAGCCCTTCCCACCAGCCATATTCTACGCCAGCATGAAAGCCCGCGATGCCGCCACTGGTCGCAATCGCCAATGCCGCCAGCGCCACCAATGTTTTGCGAAAGGCAAGGTTGCCAACGCCAAAGGCAATGGCCGCAATCGCAACCGCGGCGAAATGCGGATAACGCTGCCACCAGCACATTTCGCACGGGAACAGCCCGCCAATATATTGCGAGCCATATGCCCCCCCGAGCAATGCTGCCGGTAACAGGAATGCGAGCCAATGGGCCTTGTCAAATTTCGATGTCATGTACGCACTGCACTCCGCATCATTGTCATCCTGAACTTGTTTCAGGATCTTACTTCAGCACCGTCAAGAAAGTAAGATGCTGAAACAAGTTCAGCATGACGGGGTTGGGTGAAACTCAATTCTGCGCCCTGCCCTTTACGGGCTTTGCAGCAAGCTTCATCGTTTTGGATCCAAGCCGCTGCAAGGTTTCCATCGCGTAATAGAGTTGGAAATCGTCAATACCCTTGGCCTTCAACTGTTCGGCCGTCATGGCAAAACGTGGATCGTCAATGCGGTCTTCTTCAAGGTCTTTGTTATTGTCTTTCAATTCATTGACCAAGTGACGACGCAAATCGGATTCGCGCACGGACACGCGCTTTTTATAATCGGGATCGGTCAATTGCGGTACGCGGATATCGGGTTTGATGCCGCCTTCCTGCACCGAACGACCCGATGGCAGATGGTAACGCGCAACGGTGAGGCGCAGGCCGGTGTCCCGCGTCAACGGCAGGACGCTCTGCACCGATCCCTTACCGAAACTGCGTTCACCCATGACCAAGCCGCGATGATGATCTTGCAATGCGCCAGCGACAATCTCGGACGCCGACGCAGAGCCCGCATCGACCAGAACGATGATCGGCGCGCCGCCGGTGACATCGCCCGGAACAGCGCGTTCGGCCCACCAGCGTTGGATGTCGCTTTTGTCGCGGCCGCGTTCAGAAACAATCTCGCCACTCGAAAGGAAAGCGTCGGACACGGAAACGGCTTCATCCAATATGCCGCCAGGGTTGGACCGCAGGTCGATGATGTAACCCAGCGGATTTCCGCCAAGCGTTTTCTTTATGCCGGACACAGCAGCGACAACGTCAGCGCCGGTTTGTTCGGAGAAACCGGTGATTGAAATGACGCCAATGCGGTTTTTCACTTCCCACCGCACAGGTTTCAAATCGATAACCGCGCGTGTGATCGTCACGTCGAACGGCGCATCGCGGCCCGGGCGATATATGGTGAGCTTGATCGATGTGCCCGGCGCACCGCGCATCGCTTCGACAGCCTCGTCGAGCGTTCCGCCAAGGATCAGCTTGCCGTCCAAATGCGTGATAAAGTCGCCCGACTTGATGCCGGCCTTGTCAGCGGGTGTGTCCTTGGTCGGTGCGATGACCTTCACCGCTTCATCCTCAAGCGTAACTGTCAGGCCAAGGCCGCCATATTCGCCATCAATCTGCGTTTGCAGCGAGCTGAAGTCGGATTTGTCGAGGAAGGCACTGTGCGGATCGAGGCTGGCCAGCATCCCCTGAATCGCGCCTTCCATCAATTGCTTGTCATCGACCTTGTCGACATAGCCTAATTTAACCTTGCGATAGACCGCGAGGAATTCCTCAAGCTCTTTGAAACGGTCGGCTTCCGCTTGTTGCTGCTGAACGCTTTGCGCGACCAGCACAGTCGCAGGGATCGACAGCGCCAAAACAAGGGCGCACGTCACGGGCAGCAAACGGTTCTTCATAGACCAATCCATTTCATCATTTCGTCGATGCTATATCCCGCCTTAACCCACGGTGAAAGCATGATTAGCACGAACACCCTGCGGACATCGACAAGAACGCACATAGTTCATCCCAATATCGTGGCAATATCCATCACACGGCCATTTTTGCGCAGTTCAACGCCGATTTCGGGCGCGTCTGATGTGGCCGATCCCAGCACCGCGCCTTGCTTCACCGCCTGCCCTTTTTTGACCTGCGTGCTGCCCAGATGTGTAATCAGGCTGTTCCAGCCATTGCCATGTTCGATGATCACAATCCGCCCATAGCTGCGATAGCGGCCAGTAAAGGATATCGTCCCCGCCGCTGGCGCGACCACGCGCATATCGCCGGCAAGCGCGATCCGGACCCCGCGTTCCCGATAGCCAGTGGAGTTGAGTTCATTGAAACCGGACAACAGCTTGCCGCGCGCGGGCAGGATATACGCGCTCCCCGCAGCCGCAGCCTTGCTGGCGCGCCCGGGGCGGAGCATCGGCCCGTCCAATGCTGCCAGTTCATCGGCCTTTTCGGCGCTTAGCCGCTGTATATCCATGCGCCCGACAATATCGCGTGCCCGCTCGCCCTGCGCGATGGCTTGTTCAAATGCGATGGCGGCGTTGGCGGACAGCGCGCCAGCCTTGCCACCGGCGTCGCTTCGCAGTCTGGCCAAATCTGTCTGGCGGCTTTTCAACCGGCTGCGCGCATCGCCCAGCGATTTCAGCGCGCGATATTCCTGCGCCCGCAATTCGCTTTGCACCGCAATCTGTTGGCGCAAGGCGCTGGTCCGGCGGATAATCTGAGGCTGCACGGTCGCCATGACCGCGCGCACATGCACATAATCTTCGTGCTGCCCGGGCTGCATCATCATCAGCACCGCCGGGCGGCCCGTCATTTGCTGAAGCGCGGCGTTCAGGCGCAGCACGGGTTCGCTCTCAACGCCAAGCTGTGCCCGCTGAAGCTCTTGTTGGCGGCTGATGATGGCAATCCGCGCGGTCGCTGCGGCAATCTGCGCTTCGGCGGCGTCGATTTCGGCAGACAGCACCGCCCGTTGCGCGATCAGCCGGTCTGCGGCGCTTTCGGCGTTGCTTGCCTCCTGCCGCAACAGCTCGCTGCGCCGTTCGGCACGCAACGCTTTTTCCTGTGCAGCGCGCAGGGCGTCTTGTTGCGCGCTGCTGCTGCCCGCGCTTTGCGCCATCAGGCTGCTCGCAATGGCGAAGGGCGTGAGCATCAAGAGCAAAAAGACGGACCAGAACCGCATGCCCCTATCCTTCACGATGATAGGGGTGGTTGGCAATGATCGATGTTGCGCGAAACAATTGTTCGGCCAGCATCGCACGCGCCATCAAATGCGGCCATGTCGCTTTGCCAAAGGCGATGAGCTTATCCGCGCCAGCACGGGCTTCGTCATCAAAGCCGTCGGCAGCGCCAATGAGGAAACGTACTTCGCGCACGCCATCGTCGCGCCAGCGTTCGAGCAAGCGGGCGAGTTCGACCGAACCAAGCTGTTCGCCTTTTTCATCCAAGATGATGGTTTTGCAGGGGCTGTCCGAATGGGGCAGATCGCCGCCCTTATCGGGCATTTCGCTGTGCCGCGTCGGCCAGCTGATCCGTTTCAGATATCGGTCGACCAGCTCCGCCTCAGCAGAGCGGCCGATTTTGCCGCGCGCGATGATGTGCAGGCGCATCGCCATCCGCGCGGTCGTTCGGGCTTATTGGGCCGGAACTTCGGGCGCGTCGCCAAATGCCCACATGCGTTCCAGATTGTAGAAGCTGCGGACCTCGGGACGGAACAGATGCACGATGACATCTTCGGCATCGATCAACACCCAGTCTGCCGATGGCAAACCTTCGATCCGGGCATGACGTCCGGCTTTCTTGATACGCTCGGCAAGCTTTTGCGCCATCGACGCCACCTGCCGCGATGAACGGCCAGATGCGACGACCATATGGTCGGCGATGTTGCTTTTGCCTTCAAGCGGGATGGTCACCACTTCCTGCGCCTGATCATCGTCGAGCGATTGCAGGATAAGCGCGTGGAGGGCGTCCGGGGTCAAAGTGGGTTCCTTGGACTTGGCGGCCAGATTGCCGGCAGTCGGAACGGATGCGGTATCGATCAAGATTGCTCCTTAAAGCACAATATTTCGGGTAACGCCGTCACGCGTTCCATGTTCCTTATATCGGTGAAACCAATATGGGTCAGCACGCCGAATTGCGGTTGCTGAACGCGGATCTGGACGAAAGCGCAAAAAGACAAGCGCTGGCGTACTCCATTTTGTCCAGTGATGAAGCTGGTCCGGACGCCGGACAAACCGTCTGAACCAGGCCATTGCGGGACCCGCAACAGCACTGGCATCATAGCCGGGTCTGGCGATAACTGCAATCGGCATCAATCGCGCAATATCGCGCCAGTGTTTCCAGTGGTGAAACTGCAGCAAATTGTCCGCGCCCATGATCCAGACAAAGCGGACTTTGGGATATCGCGCGACCAGTTTTTTCAGGGTTTCTGCGGTGTACACGGTGCCAAGGTCACGCTCAATGGCGGTGGCCTTAATCGGCGTGCGCCGCGTCTGATCCTTTGCCGATGCCAACCGCGCGGGCAAAGGTGCCATGCCTTTTGTGGGTTTCAGTGGATTGCCCGGTGACACCAGCCACCAAAATTCGTCGAGGCACAGCGAATCCATTGCGAACAGGCTAATCGCCCGGTGGCCACCATGCGCGGGATTGAACGATCCCCCCATGAGGCCAATGGTTTTCAAGGGCGGATTTGCCCGTTTCCGCGCACAACCCATTTATAGGTCGTGAGGCCCTCAAGCGCGACCGGGCCGCGTGCGTGCAGTCGGCCCGTCGCAATGCCAATTTCCGCGCCCAAGCCAAATTCGCCGCCATCGGCAAATTGGGTGGAACTGTTGTGCATCACAATCGCGCTGTCGACCTGTGCCAAAAAGCGCGCTGCGGCATCGGCATTGTTGGTGATGATGGCGTCGGTATGGTGCGACCCGTGGCGGGCGATATGTTCAATCGCATCGTCCAATCCGGATACGACGCAGGCCGAGATGACGGAATCGAGATATTCGGTGTCCCAATCATCCGCATCGGCAGACACGGTGCGGGCGTCCAGTTCCATCAGCACATCATCCGCGCGCACTTCACATCCAGCATCAATCAGCGCGCCAATCAATTCGGCAGCGGCCGGATAATCCTGATCAATCAGGACCGTTTCGGTTGCCCCGCAAACGCCGGTGCGCCGCATCTTAGCATTGACGACAATCGCCTGCGCCATCGCGGGGTCTGCGTCCTTATGGACATAGCTGTGGTTGATGCCGTCGAGATGCGCGAGCACGGGAACGCGGGCTTCATCCTGCACCCGCGCGACCAGCGATTTGCCGCCACGCGGAATGATCATGTCAATCGCACCCTGCGCGCGCAGCATTAGGCCGACCATCTCACGGTCTTGTGTGGGCACAAGCTGCACCGCGTCGGTGGGTAATCCCGCCTGTGTGATGCCAGCCAACATCGCAGCATATATCGCGCGGTTGCTGTGCACCGCCTCACTGCCGCCGCGCAGGATGACGGCATTGCCCGACCGCAGCCCCAAGGCCGCGGCATCCGCCGTCACATTGGGACGGCTTTCATAAATGATACCCAGCACACCGATGGGCACGCGGATGCGCGCCATCTGCAAACCATTGGGCCGCGTGCTGCTGTCGATGATTTGACCGACGGGGTCCGCCAGCACAGCAACCTGTTCCACCGCCGCAGCCATGGCCGTGATGCGCGCGTCGTCGAGTTTCAGCCGATCAAGCATGGCGGGGGACAGGCCAGCCTTCGTCCCGGCCGCCACGTCGATGGCATTCGCCGCGAGAATATCCGCCGATTGGTCACGCAGCGCCTGAGCCGCAGCTTTCAACGCCTTGGCCTTGGCCGCATCATCCGCCGCCGCCAGTTGCCGCGCTGCAGCGCGCGCTTTAGTGGCTATCGATGCCATCAGGGGCTGATAATCGGTCATATGTTCAACCCGTAGAGAAGTGCCCGCAAAAGGGAAAGATAGCGTTCAATTCAACGGTGTTAGCGCCGCCCACATTGCGAATCGGCAGAAAAGCTTTGATTTTGCGCTATTTTGCGGCGCCCGCGCGCCATATGCAGGCCTAGACAATTCACAATTTGTAACATTTGCATCAGTTTTCCACAGCTCATCGTGTGACTCATTCGACTCGTCACGTGTCCGGCCTCGGCGATTCGCCCCTGCCATTTTGCTCTGCTACGCGCGCTCAACAGAATAAAAACGGGGTGGGACGTGTCGCTTAAGACCAGAATGTCCGGGTGGAAAAACCGGGTAGCTGGATGGTTTATTGACCGCGAATTTTTCATGCGGGCCAATGGCCAAGTCCGGTTCTTAAAACTGAGCGCACAATTGCAACGCCGCGTTGCGGGTACCGTCGCGTCTGTCGTTGGCCTTTGGCTTGTCGTCACGCTGGGCATGGCCATCAATCAGTTGAGCGTTACTGCGCAACGCATGGCGCTCAGCCAGCAAGAGGCGAAGGTCGAATCGGCCGAAGAACGCGTCGCCAATTATCGCGATTCGATCGATGAAGTGACCAAAGATCTCGATCGGCGGCAGAAAATGCTGGAGAGTTTGAGCGACCAATATCTGGGCGACGTTCCGGAGGCCAAGGCCCAAACGCCTGCAACGGCCAAGCCCATCGATGAAGACAAGACCGTAAAAACCATCAGCGCTGTGGTGCCTGAGGCCGCTGGCCTTGCGCGGATTGAAGTCCGCCAAATCCAGTTCGTCGAAAATATGACCAAGGTTGCCTTGGCCCGCACGTCAAAGGCAGAGGCTGCCATCCGCCAGTTCGGCCTGAACCCCGATGTCCTCGCGCGGCAGGCCCGCAACGCACAGGGCGGTGTGTTTGAACCCTTTTTCGGCAGCGCCAAAAAAGATGTCCGCGACCCGCGCTTTTTGAAACTGGCCGCATCGCTGAGCCGCATGGATGCCATGGAGCGCGCGCTGGCCGCGATCCCGACATCTATGCCCGCAGCCGTCATGATGATGTCGAGCGGCTTTGGTTTCCGCAGCGATCCGTTCACCGGCGGGGGCGCAATGCATGCCGGTTTGGATTTCAAGGGCCCGGTGGGCACGCCAATCCTATCTGCAGCTGAAGGCCGCGTGACTTTTGCGGGCTTTAACGGCGGATATGGCAAGACAGTTGAAATTACGCATGCCAACGGGCTATTAACGCGTTATGCCCATCTTTCCGGTGTGCATGTCACGCGCGGCCAAATGGTTAAACGTGGCTTGCAAATCGGACGAATGGGAAGCACAGGGCGATCGACGGGCAGTCATTTGCATTTCGAGGTCCGCCTGAATGGTCGGGCGATCAACCCGAGAAAGTTTTTGGAGGCCAACCCTGATGTTCTCAAAGTCCAAACAGTCGCCGGAAACCGCGCCGGCAACGCCGCAAAGGAATTATAACAACGTGCGCAATAGTTCGGGTCATACATTTTCCGTCATAGCTTCCGATGTCGAAATCGTCGGCAACCTCACCGCCCGCGTGGATCTGCACGTTGATGGCAAGGTGCAGGGCGACGTGACATGCGGCAATTTGGTGCAAGGCGAAGGCAGCATTATCGCAGGCAAGGTCATTGCCGAATCGGCGAAACTGTCCGGCCATGTCGAAGGTTCGATCGAGGCCAATGATCTGGTGATCGAATCCACCGCGCGTATCGTGGGCGATGTCGTGTACAGCAATCTGACAATCGCCCCGGGCGGTCAGATTGACGGCAAGTTCCGGCACAAATCATCGAAAGGAGCGCCGACCACCGCGCGCCCAACCGCCAATGTTGCCAAGCAAGCCGAACCGTTGATCCTTGGGGCTGAATCCAAAGTCATCTAAACGATTTCCAACATCGGCAAGATTATTTCCTACAAAAACTGAACGCGGCCCTGCTGCGTGCAAAAGGGGACGGCCGGCGCGGAAGCGCTGGTGCGTGCTTCCGGCTGATGGTGTTGGTTGATTAAAGCCCGCTTGTTCCATCAGGCTATTGCCCCCGGGCCGCCTTTATTGGCTGGCATGCTGTCCATCGGGGGCAAGGTTCGTAAACCCCCAAAGGCTGTCCGCAAAGACAGGACGGTTTCCCGCCACATCCAACCATGTTTGCGCTGTTCAGAGCTTGATGCAACAGGCCCTTTTTCAGGCTGAAGCACGCACCCTATCGCGCCGACCGTGCCAGCGGATTGCCCCGCCAGCGTTCCCATCATCCCGACCAGCGTTCCGGACCGCCGCCTGCATGACGCGACTCGAATAACCGATATGGTTATTTGTAGGAAAGTTGTATTTTTGCACACCCCCAAACCCCCTGTCGTTATCCTGAACTTGTTTCAGGATAACGAAAAACCGTCGCCCGTTATCCTGAAACAAGTTCAGGATGACGAAGGGTGTGGACGATGACGAAAGGGAGGGAGACAGGAGGAGGTGTGTAGGAAAGTGGTTTTTGTCCGCGCACAAAAAAGGCCCGAACCATCGCGGGTTCGGGCCATGAGTTGGATGTTCGCGGGAGGAACATCGGGAGGAGGCGGAGCGTATTAGGATCGGAGAGAACACCCCGCCGCCAAGCTGTGAAACTTTAGTTGGGTCGTGCGGACGAAGCCGCACGCCCGATCAATAGTTATAAGCACGCTCACCATGTTCGGTGATATCAAGGCCTTCGCGTTCTGCATCTTCTGCGGGACGCAGGCCTGTGGTGAATTTCAGTCCGTAGAACAGGATTGCCGAGACAACCGCCGTCCACAAGACTGTCGTGCCCACGGCCCAGACCTGCGTCATCACCTGACCAGCCATGTCATATTCGCCGGGGATGGCCGGGAAGACGGTGTAGTTGATCCAGCCCTGACCGCCCAATGCGGGGTCAGCGACCACGCCGGTGGCAATCGCGCCGACAATACCGCCGACGCCGTGGACACCGAAGACATCCAGCGTATCGTCATAGCCAAGCTTGTTCTTCACATAGGCCACGAAGACATAGCATAGACCCGATGCCGCAAAGCCGAGGAGGATGGAGGTCATGGGCGCTGCAAATCCGCTGGCTGGCGTAATCGCAACCAGACCCGCAACCGCGCCGGTCACCGCACCCAGCAAGGAAGGTTTGCCGTGGTGGAACTGTTCAATCAGGCACCATGCAACCGCAGCCGCAGCCGTGGCGACAAAGGTGTTGATGAAGGCAAGGGCCGCAAGGCCGTTGGCTTCGAGGTTCGATCCAGCGTTAAAGCCGAACCAGCCCACCCACAGAAGCGACGCACCAATCATGGTCATGGTCATCGAGTGTGGCGGGGTTGCTTCTTTGCCATGGCCGACGCGCTTGCCAATGATGAGGCAGCCGACAAGACCAGCAATACCGGCATTGATGTGGACGACAGTGCCGCCAGCGAAATCAAGTGCGCCCCAGCCCCACAGCAGACCCATGTCGGTCGGTGCATCAACCAGAAAGTCTGGTCCAGCCCAGTACCACACCATATGTGCGATCGGGAAATAAGCGAACGTCAGCCACAATACCGTGAAGATCATCAAGGGTGTGAACTTGATACGCTCCGCAAATGCGCCGACGATCAACGCCGGCGTGATGCACGCAAAGGTCATCTGGAATACGACAAAGGCATATTCGGGAATGTAGACATTGTTGCTGAACGTTGCCGCATAAGTTGTGGCATCAACGCCCTGCAGGAATATCTTTGAAAAGCCACCGATGAAGGCGTTACCGCTGGTGAAGGCCAAGCTGTAGCCATAAGTGACCCAGACAAGCGCCGCGACCGACACGATCATGAACACCTGCATCAGCAGGCTGAGCATATTCTTGGTGCGGACAAGGCCGCCGTAAAACAGCGCAAGCGCTGGAATCGACATCAGCAATACCAATGCAGAGCTAATCAGCATCCACGTGGTATCGCCCTTGTCGACCATGCCGGCCATTTGTTCAACGGTCGGCGCCTTAATCGGGCCGTCGGCGACGGCAACCGCCGCCGCCGCCGCGCCATCAGCAGCTTTTTCGGCTGCCTCCTGTGCGAAGGCGGGCAAAGCGGCGAAC
The DNA here is from genome assembly GCA_044353705.1 of Sphingorhabdus sp. Classification (GTDB taxonomy): domain Bacteria; phylum Pseudomonadota; class Alphaproteobacteria; order Sphingomonadales; family Sphingomonadaceae; genus Sphingorhabdus_B. The sequence continues at coordinate 11,295 of JBILBJ010000041.1, forward strand.
AATGTCGCCCCCGCCGCGCCTAGAAACTTGAGTGTCTTG
>JBILBJ010000212.1:0-3358 GCA_044353705.1 Sphingorhabdus sp.
ATGACGGACCACTGGACAGGATAATTATAATGGATTTCAGCTACACCGAAACGCAGGACATGATCCGCGAAACCCTGAGCCGCTTTCTGGCGGACACATATGACTTTGACAGCCGCAACAAGATGATCGCCAGCGGCAGCGGACGTGACGCCGGCATTTGGAAGGCACTGGCGCAAGATCTGGGCATGCTCGGCGCACCATTTAGCGAAGATCATGGCGGACTTGGCGGCGGCCACCTCGAAAATGCTTTGATCATGGAAGAATTGGGCAAGGTCATTGCGATCGAACCCTATCTGCAGACCGTCGTTCTTGGCGGTGGTGCGTTGAAGGCTGTTGGCGGCGCGATTGCGGATGCCGTCATTCCAGAAATCATTGGCGGCAACGTCATCATCGCCTTTGCCTACGCGGAACCACAGGGTCGCTATAATCTTGCGAATATTCGCACGACCGCGAAAAAAGACGGCGCAGGCTATGTGCTGAACGGCCATAAGGGCGTGGTGTACGCCGCCCCTTGGGCAACGCACCTGCTTGTCACCGCCCGCACTGGCGGTTCAGGCAGCGAAGCCAATGGCGTATCGCTGTTCCTGATTGATGCGAACACCGCTGGCATCGTGCGCCGCGACTATCCAACCGTCGATGGTTTCCAGGCTTCTGAAGTCTATTTTGAAAATGTCGCTATCCCCGGCGACGCTCTGTTGGGTGATGAAGGCGCTGGCCTTCCCCTGATCGAACGCATCGTCGACGAAGCAACCGTTGCCGTCTGCGCAGAAGCCTGCGGTGTTACCGCCAAGCTGCATTCGGGTACGCTCGAATATGCGCGTCAGCGTAACCAGTTCGGCCAGCCCATTTCGCGCTTCCAAGTATTGCAGCACCGCATGGTCGATATGTTCATGGAAGTTGAACAGTCAAAATCCATGACCACAATGGCGACCTTGAAGCTCGATTTGCCAGCGGCAGAACGTATGGCTGCGGTATCGGCATGTAAGGCAAAGGTTTCGCGCGCAGCGAAGTTCGTGGGCCAAAGTGCCATTCAAACGCATGGCGGCATTGGCATCACGCAGGAACTGGCCATCGGTCACTTCTTCAAACGTGCCACCATGATTGAAAGCCAATTTGGTTCGGCTGACCATCATTATGCGCGTTTTGAACGCCTGACTTTGGCGGATTAACCCGCCAATTCAACTTATTGTGCAGTGCAACATTTTTGTTGACAGTGCGTGCACGAATCTTTATTGTGCACTGCAACACAACAGAAATGGTGCACGCCATGGTACGCAAATTAGCAGCTACGCCTAAGACTAAAACCGTTGAAGCAACGGCGTCGAAGGCTGCGCCTGCGAAAGCCACATCAAGCACCGTTGCAAAGAAGAGGGTTGCGAAACCTGCTGCTTTACCGGCCGAGAAAGCCGCGTCTGCTGGATCTGAACCGATTGCTCAAGGAGTGACGAATATGACTGACACTGTAAAAGCCACCGCTGAAAAAGCGACCGAGTTTTTCGCCGACGTGCGCGAAAAGGCAAGCGAAGCGACTGAAAAAGGCAAGAAGTTCGCGGCTGAAGCCGTTGAATTCAACAAAGCCAACGTCGAAGCCATCGTCGAAGCTGGAAAGATCGTTGCCAAGGGCGCTCAGGAAATGGGCAAGACCAACATCGAATTCGCCAAGAAGAATTTCGAAGACGTTCAGGTTGCGGTGAAAGAATTGACGGCCGTCAAATCGCCAACCGATTTTGTGAAGCTGCAGGGTGAACTTGCACGCAAGGGCTTTGACACTGCGGTAGCGCAGGGTTCGAAGAACACCGAAGCGATGGTCAAGCTGGTAAACGAAATGTTTCAGCCGATTTCGAACCGCATCGCGGTAACGACTGAGCTTTTCAAGAAAGCTGCATAAGTTTTCCGAGGTTATTGCGCTGGTGCATTTCGCGCCTGCTGCCTTCTCTCTCTCTCCTCCTTATGGTGGTGGGCAACCGAGAAACACTAGCGCAATCATAAAAGGACCGTCCTTTCCCCTGCGGAAAGGGCGGTTTCTTTTTGGCCCAACGAAATTGATATGGAACAGGGGTTGCACAGTCACCCTACCCTGACCTATTTTAGAGTGATGCAGATCCACATGGCACATGATGACGACGATAAACCAGGCGGCACACCCGGCGTCGGCCTTGCCACGCGCACGCGGCCAAAGACCCAAAAGCCCAGCCTGTATAAAGTCCTGCTGCTCAACGACGATTATACGCCGATGGAATTCGTCGTTCATGTGTTGAAGGCATTTTTTCAGATGGACACAGATCAGGCCACCCGCGTCATGCTCCATGTCCATCAAAAGGGCGTCGGCGTGTGCGGCATCTTCACCTATGAAGTTGCCGAAACCAAAGTGACGCAGGTCATGGACTTCGCCCAAAAAAATCAGCACCCGCTGCAATGTACGTTGGAAAAAGACTAAGGTTCGCGAGACGCACCAATCGATCCGTATATTGTTTTGCCATCCTTAATCGTCGCAACCACTTTGATGCTGTATATTTTGGCCGCATCCACGGTCAGCGGGTTTCCGTCCAGAATGACAAGATCCGCGCGCTTACCCGGCGATAGGCTGCCTTTGTCCCCATCCTCTCCAATTTGCCACGCGGCATTGATCGTTACTTGTTGCAACGCGCGATAGGGTGATATCCGCTCCATTGGCCCCAATATGTCACCGCTCTGCGTCAGCCGGTTCACCGATGACCAGACCAGCCGCATCATGTCAGGCGGCACAACCGGAGAATCATTATGCGCCGTCGGGCGCAGCCCCAGTGCCCAGCCAGTTGCCTGTGGCGAGATAAAATCGGCGCGCTTGGCCCCAAGCGCTACATCGCGGTGCCAGTCGCCCCAATAATAAGTATGGTTGGCAAAAAAGCTGGGCTGGATATCCAGCGCCTTCATGTCCTTTAGCTGATCCATTTGAACCACTTGATTGTGGATCGCGATGGTGCGTTTACCCGCCAGACCATTGTCCCGGACCCCGTCGATCAAGGCCTGCGCGGCGGCGTCGCCGTTGACATGGACAAAAACCTGCCAGCCATTTTGTGCGGCATCCGCCAGTTTGGCGTTCAACAATTTCAGATCAATCGCCGGATAACCGGCATAGCCCTCTTTCTGGCCATGTGGCGGGATGGGCACCGGGTCTTTCAACCAAGCGGTGCGTCCCTGCGGCGAACCATCGATCGTCAGTTTAATGCCGCCAATTCGCACATGCCCGCCCGCGGGATAGGGCTTTCCAATCCGCGTACGTACCGCCGCGGGCCAGTCACGTTCGAAAGAGGTCAACGCCACGACATCAATCGGGAATAGCCCGCGCTTGTCCGCTTCCTCCATCGCTGCCCAGTTT
>JBILBJ010000042.1:0-11192 GCA_044353705.1 Sphingorhabdus sp.
AACTTGCCCTTTGCATCGCGGCGCTGGTCCGTCAGCAATTTGGCTTCAGGCCCCCAGAACACGAGATCAGGCTGCCATGTGTCGACGCGACCACCTGCAAAGCCAAGGGTTTTGAAGCCCATATCTTCCATGGCAACATTTCCGGAGAGAACCATCAGGTCGCCCCATGACAGCTTACGGCCGTATTTCTGCTTGATTGGCCACACCAAGCGGCGTGCCTTGTCGAGGTTTACGTTATCTGGCCAAGAATTCAGCGGTTCAAAGCGCATTTCGCCGCCGTCAGATCCTCCACGACCATCGCCGGTGCGATAGGTGCCGGCGCTGTGCCATGCCATGCGAATGAAGAACGGACCATAATGGCCATAGTCAGATGGCCACCAGGGCTGCGATGTTTTTAGGACTTTGCGGATGTCTGCCTTAACGGCATCAAGGTCGAGCGTGGCGAATTCGGCAGCATAGTTGAAATCGTCGCCATAAGGGTTGGCGCGCGCTTCATTTTGGCGCAATGCGGTCAAGTCGACCTTCTTTGGCCACCATTCCGCTTTTGGTTCAGCCGTCTCGGCATGTGCCGCAGATGCGAGGGCCACAGGTGATGTGGCGGCAAGCAACGCGACGAGGGCGATGTTGCGTATTTTCATGAATATGCTCTCCCGTTTAACTCTGGACACCCCATTGGTGTAGTGTGCAGTTACTGGCGATGTTTCGCCAAACCCAACGAGATTGATTTGTCAGAATAATCGATTGCATAGATGAGGGCGAACACGAGGCGGGCATTTTTGATCATTGCTAACGCAATCTGCAGCGTGCCCTTCTGCGCTTCAGCCCGCCTGAGCAGTGACGCCATTGGGCGTGAAATACGCATCTGAATTAAGGGCATCGACGGCGGTTGCGGCTTCCTGTTCCATTTTCTGAAGATAGACAAATCGATGTTCCAAGAAGTCGGCTTCACTGACTTTTTCAAGCTGCCCACATAGCCGCGATAGCGAACGGGCGCCCATATTGTTGCCCGAACTTTTGAACGCATGCGCGCAGAAGCGGAATTCGGAAACATCGCCTTCCGCAACGGCTTTACGCAAAGGACCCAGCGTTTGTTGGACATCTTCGACAAAGCCTTCGATCATCGTATTCACGAATGCCTGATCTCCGATAGACAGAAGATACTGGATTTGATCTTTGTCGATTGGGGCTCCAGCTGATGGCACATCTCCAAAGATGGGTGCGACCTTATGCAATGGATTGATCGGCAATGACTGGTGCATTGCCGCCTCATTCGTGTCGGCGCAGCAATATTTTTCGATGGCGTTGAGAAGCATTTGTGCGTGCACCGGCTTAGTGATGCGCATATCCATTCCGGCGTTTAGGCACTTGTTTTCCGTTTCTGAAGTCCCGTCGGCTGTTATGCCGATAATCGGCAGATGGTTTCGTCCGCCTTCAAGCGCACGCCATATGGAACAGGTGTCGATGCCGTTAAGTCGCGGCATGTTCACATCGATCAGCAATATATCGATGCCACCCTTTTTCATCTCCTCAAGCGCCTCATCGCCGTCGGTCACCATGACAACTATATGGCCCGCAGCTTCCAAAATGGCGGCGAGTACGTTCCGGCTCGTCCGGTTGTCATCCGCCACCAATACGCTTTTTGGCGTTTAGCGCGTGGCCGATGGTAGTTCGACGCGGTTGGTACTGCCTATAGCGGTTCGTTTGCGCAGGATATCCTGTCCAAGCGTTACAATACCGCGCAGCTTTGTTAGAAACGACCTCATTTTGCCGCCAGCCTGAATGGTTCGGCACCGTCCTTAAAAAGACCATGGAGGCTATCGACAGAAAGCGGACGACCCATGAGATATCCCTGAACCTCATCACAACCAGAAGCGCGTAGCAGCGTGAACTGGGCCGCTGTCTCAACGCCCTCTGCGACAACCCGCATATTCAGCGCATGGGCCAAATGGCCGATAGTGGAGATGATGGCTCGGTCCGTTGCGGACGTTTCGACCCGCGAGATGAAGGTTTGATCAATTTTTAAACGGGTGGCCGGCAGGTCGCGCAAATATTGAAGTGATGAATAGCCCGTGCCAAAACCATCGATCGAAATTTGAATGCCGCCTGCGCGCAAAGTTGCCAATTGCTCGCGCACCTTTGGGCTGTTGTCAATTAACAGCTCTTCGGTAATTTCAATCGCCAGCTTGCCGGGTGGAATGGCATATTTCGCGACCATATCGAGTATTTCGGAACACATGGCGGCATATTCAAACTGCTTCGGCGATACGTTGATGGCTATATGTGGAAGCTCAATGCCTTCTTCGGCAAACAACGCAATCTGTTTGCACACGGCTTCAACGACCCAACTACCGATACGGCCAATTAAGCCAGAGTCATTGGCCACTTTGATAAAATCGGACGGGTACAAGCGTCCCCTGACCGGATGGTTCCAACGTAATAGAGCCTCAAGGCCTACATAATTGCCTGACGCTGTATCGACGATCGGCTGATATTCCAGGAACAACTGATCGCTGATGAGCGCGTCACGCAGGTCGCTCTCAATGCCTGCATTCAATTGCGCGATGTGGTTCATGTGCGGGGAAAAGAAGCAGAAGCAATTTCGGCCAGAGGATTTGGCCTCATACATGGCAAGGTCCGCCAGACGCAGTAGTTCGTCGGGGGAGGTACCATCTTCGGGAATAAGCGCGATACCAATGCTGGCGCCGATGAGCTGCTCAACCCCGCCAATCATATAGGGATCACCGATGGTTGCGAGCAGCTTGATGCACACGGCGGCGGCTTTATTATTGTCCTCGAGATTTTGAAGAACAATGGCGAATTCGTCCCCGCCGATGCGCGCGGCAAAGCCGTTGCTGTCTAGGGCGGAGGTAAGACGTTCGGCGACTTGGCGCAGCAAAACATCGCCTGTCTGGTGCCCGCGCGTGTCGTTAATGACTTTAAATCGGTCAAGGTCGAGCAGCAGCATCGCCGCAACCTTGCCGCTTGCTTTGCTCTCATCGATTGCGGTACGCATCCGTTGCGCAAGTAATGTGCGATTGGGAAGGCCCGTGAGCATGTCATGCAAGGCGAGGTGCGTCCGGTGCTCTTCGGCGAATTTGCGCGCCGTGATATCAAGGCCCGTCGTCAGGATGCCTATGGTGTGGTTATCTTTGTTCCGGAGCGGTGATTTGTTGCAGTGAAAAATCAGATCAATGCCTTCACTGACAAACTTCTCTTCGAAATTAGGTATCGAGATTCCCGTCTCCAAAATGACGTTATTCCGGCGCGTTTCGCGCTCAAGCAATTCAGGTTCCATGATCTCCGAAATGGATCGACCGACCAGTTGGTCGGGGTCGCGACCGAAAAGCGCTGCCTGATAGGAGTTTAAAAACAGGAATTTACCGTTTCGGTCAGTCGCGTTGATTAAAATCGGCGTCGTGTCGATGATTTGCTCCAGCATCGACTTGCCGCCTTTATCGTCGCCGTCCGCGCTATCTGCGCCTGTCCGATTGGTCTCCAGCGTTTGCTTGAGCTCCTGCTGCCGATAGTGCTGGCCCAAGAGCAATAATGCCCGTTCGCGGAATTCAATGCGCGATACAGGCGATTGCAGAAAATCGGTCGCGCCGGCATCCAGCGCTGTAATGCGGCATTCCCGGTCTTGCCGAGCCGTAATGATGATCGCAGGAATATGCGCGCCAACGGTGCGGGACCGGATTTTGCTGATAAATTCCGCACCGTTCATGTCGGGCATGCGGTAGTCGACCACAAGCAGGTCTGCGGTCTCGGTTTCAAGCCATTGCAAAGCCTCAATCGCGCTGTGAAAACACTTCGCGGAGAACTCCGGACCCATCATCGCAACATATTGCGCGTACACGCGTAAGTTGGTCGATCTGTCGTCTACAATGACAATGCGCGCATGCATAGCACGGCGGTATCGGCATAACCTCAATGAATGGTTAAACCGCCATTCGTATTTCGCGGGCTATTTGCCCGTGCACCTGACCGAAGCTGTTTGGATTCCGACAGTTGCCAAAAACATGGTCTGGCCTTAGCAGAGGGGCATGCACAATATGCCTCATTATGAAGAGCAATATCTTTCGTTGATGCGCCGCATTTGGACCGAGGGCGCTGTTCAGCGCGATCGGACCGGCGTGGGCACCAAAGCGTTGTTCGGCGCCACTATGCGCTTCTCGCTGGCAGACGACGCTATTCCGCTGCTGACCACCAAGCGGGTGTACTGGAAAACTGCGGCGCGCGAGATGCTTTGGTTTTTGACCGGCGACACAAATATCCAGCCCTTGCTTCAACAGAATGTCAAAATCTGGACCGACTGGCCTTTGGCGCGATATCGGCGCGAAACGGGCGAGGACATCACGCAGGATGCATTTGAACAGCGTATCGTCGAAGATGATGCCTTTGCCGCGCAATGGGGCGATTTGGGACCAGTCTATGGCGCGCAGTGGGTCAATTGGCCGCGATATGAGGCGGCCGACAACGGACTGTTCCGACGCGGCGACAAGGGCATCGATCAAGTCAGCCTGCTTGTCGAAAGTTTGAAGAATAACCCGGGTTCGCGCCGCCACATCATCGAAGGCTGGAACGTTGCCGAGCTTGATCAAATGGCGCTTCCGCCGTGTCACAAGACATATCAGTTCCATGTCGCGGACAATGTATTGAGCTGCATTTTGTTTCAGCGTTCGTGCGACCTGGGACTCGGATTTGCGTTCAATGCATTTTCTGCCGCTTTGTTGACGCGGATGCTCGCTGCGGTCTGTGGCTACAAGGCGGGCGAGCTGATCTGGCAGGGTGGCGACGTGCATTTATATCTGAACCATGCACCTTTGGTTGAGGAGCAGTTGAGCCGCACGCCGTCCGGCAACCCCAAGCTCAAGCTTTTGCGTACGCCCGAGAGCATTTTTGACTTCCGAATCGAAGATTTCGAAGTGTCCGATTATCAGCCGCAGTCTCACATTTCTGCGCCGGTTGCGGTTTAATTTGCCATTAGGACAGCTATATTGACCTAATCGATCGTTTGAAATATTATATCAACCGTGGATAATAAATTACCTGAGTCGTTTCGGGTAGATAACTGCGGAGATGGTGATGGTGCACGGTATCAAGGACAATCTCGCGCCGCTTCATCTCCATGTGCCGGAACCGAAGTTCCGTCCGGGCGATAAGGCCGATTTTAGCGACATCATTGTGCCTGAAGTGGACGCCATAACGCGGCCCGATGAGCACGCTAACCCGGCGGATATACATGCACTGGCTTATGGCCTTGTCCGCGTCTTGGGCGATGATAATCAGGCGGTCGGCAGTTGGAACCCCGGGCTCGATGCAGAGACGCTGCGTAACATGCTGCGCAAGATGCTGCTATTGCGCGCCTTTGATGACCGGATGTTCCGGGCGCAGCGCCAGGGTAAAACCAGTTTCTACATGAAGTCTTTCGGCGAGGAAGCGACCTCAGTTGCAACCACGATGGCGCTGCATTCGGATGACATGTGTTTTCCAAGTTATCGCCAGCAAGGCATTCTGATTACGCGGGATTATCCGCTCGTCGACATGATGAACCAGATTTATTCCAACAGTGGCGACCGGCTGAAGGGACGCCAGCTGCCCATCATGTATTCGGCCAAGGATTACGGATTTTTCAGTATTTCGGGCAATTTGACAACGCAATATCCACAGGCGGTGGGTTGGGCCATGGCGTCTGCATCGCGCGCCGATACCCGTATCTCTGCGGTGTGGTGTGGTGATGGGTCGACGGCGGAAGGTGACTTCCACAGCGCGCTGACATTTGCCGCCGTGTATAATGCGCCGGTTATCTTTCAGGTCGTGAACAACCAGTGGGCGATTTCGTCATTCTCCGGTTTTGCAGGCAGTGAACGGACGACGTTCGCGGCCCGTGCCATTGGTTATGGCATCGCTGGACTGCGCGTTGACGGCAATGATGCGCTGGCCGTTTTTGCCGCCATGCAATGGGCGGCCAACCGCGCGCGCACAAATGGCGGGCCAACATTGATCGAATATTTCACCTATCGCGGCGAAGGGCATTCGACGTCGGATGACCCCGGTGCCTATCGTGCGGCGGAGGAATATGCGTTGTGGCCGCTTGGCGACCCTGTGACGCGCCTTAAGGATCATTTAATAGCAATTGGGGCATGGACTGACGAACAGCATGCGGCGCTCTTTCTGGAGCTGTCGGATTTCGTAAAGGCGTCCCAGAAAGAGGCGGAGCAGAAAGGGATTTTAGGCCACGGCCTGCATCACCCCATGGAAAGCATGTTCGAAGATGTGTTCGAAGAAATGCCATGGCATTTGAAAGAACAATGCGAACAGATGTTGGAAGAACAGCGCGACAAATTTGGCCCTGAATGGGAGGCGCGCTGATGTCTGAACCCGCGACCAAAACCATGAACATGATTGAGGCGATCAATAGCGCCTTGGACGTGATGCTGGCGAAAGACCCCGAAGTTGTCATCATGGGCGAAGACGTTGGCTATTTCGGCGGCGTATTCCGCGCGACTGCGGGGCTTCAGAAAAAGCATGGTAAAACCCGCGTTTTTGATACGCCAATCAGCGAATGTGGGATCATCGGCGTTGGTGTTGGCATGGCGGCCTATGGCCTTCGCCCCGTGCCCGAGATTCAGTTTGCCGATTACATCTACCCCGGCCTCGACCAGTTGGTCAGCGAGGCCGCGCGCATGCGCTATCGTTCCGCCAATGACTTCATTTGTCCGATGACGGTGCGTTCGCCCTTTGGCGGCGGCATATTCGGCGGGCAAACGCATAGCCAAAGCCCCGAAAGCCTGTTCACGCATGTCTGCGGGATCAAGACCGTTATTCCAGCAACGCCTTATGATGCCAAGGGGCTGTTGATTGCCGCGATCGAAGACAATGACCCGGTCGTGTTTTTTGAACCCAAGCGGATCTATAATGGCCCGTTCAGCGGCTATTATGACCGTCCGGTCGAACCATGGTCCAAACATGACGGCAGCGCCGTTCCAGAAGGCTATTATCGCATCGACTTAGGCAAGGCGGCGGTCGTTCGAGAAGGGCAGGCGGTCACGGTCCTAACCTACGGCACGATGGTGCATGTTGTAAAAGCCGTCGTCGCCGAGCATGGCATTGACGCCGAAATTATCGACCTACGAACATTATTGCCACTGGACATCGAAACCATTGAGGCATCGGTCAAGAAAACGGGCCGCTGTATGGTTGTGCATGAAGCGACGCGAACCAGCGGTTTTGGCGCTGAATTGGCTGCGCAGGTGCAGGAGCGGTGCTTTTATCATCTCGAGGCACCAATAGAGCGCGTGACGGGGTTTGATACGCCATATCCGCACAGCCTCGAATGGGCATATTTCCCCGGCCCGGTGCGGCTCGCCCGCGCGTTTGACAAAATCATGAAGGACTGACTTTATGCCCATATTCACATTCAACTTACCTGATATTGGTGAAGGCATAGCCGAGGCTGAAATCGTTGCATGGCATGTAAAGGTTGGCGACAGAATTTCTGAAGACCAGCCGCTGGCGGACATGATGACAGACAAAGCGACCGTCGAAATGGAGAGCCCGGTCGCTGGAATCGTGACCAAGGTGGCTGGTGAGGCGGGCGATGTCATCGCCATCGGATCTATGCTGGTGGAGATTGAAACCGCGACTGACGTCAGTCAGGGGGAAAGCATGGCACAGGTAGAGGCGGTTGCAACGGTTGAGGACGAACTGCCACATGCGCCTGAACCCGTCGCTGCGGAACCAGCGGCCGTGCTGGAGAGGCCTACAGCTGTAGCCGCCCCGTCGCTTAGCATAAGCGCCGACCATAAGATTACAGCGTCGCCTGCAGTACGCCAGCGTGCCAAGGATCTCGGCGTCGAATTGACTGACGTCAAGGCTGCAGGCGGGCATGTTCGGCACGCGGATCTCGATGCGTTTTTGGCCTATGGAAGCGGGCAGGGCTATCGCGCATCCCATATCAGCGCGCGCCGTGACGACGAGAATGTCAAAGTCATCGGCATGCGTCGACGTATCGCGGACAATATGGCTGCGTCAAAGCGCCACATTCCGCATTTTACCTACGTCGAAGAAATTGACGTCACTGCGATTGAAGCGATGCGCGCCGACCTAAACGCCAATCGCGGCGCAAGGCCAAAGCTGACCATGCTCCCAATGCTTATCGTGGCGATCTGCAAGACGATCCCGCAATTCCCGATGATCAACGCCCGTTACGACGACGAAAATGGCGTGGTGACGCGCCATGGCGCGGTGCATCTGGGCATGGCAACCCAAACCGATGCCGGATTAATGGTCCCCGTCATCCGCGATGCGCAGGATAGAAATATTTGGCAGCTTGCAACGGAGATTGCGCGCCTTGCCGACGCCGCGCGGAGCGGCTCAGCGAAAAGCGAAGAGCTGTCGGGCTCCACGCTTACAGTGACGTCACTTGGCCCCTTGGGCGGGATTGTGACCACACCTGTCATCAACCGACCTGAGGTGGCGATCATCGGGCCCAACAAGATTGTCGAGCGTCCGATGTTTGTCGGCGACACAATTGAGGCGCGTAAATTGATGAACCTGTCGATCAGCTGCGATCATCGCGTTGTCGACGGTTGGGATGCGGCCAATTATGTTCAGGCTTTGAAGAAGCTTATGGAAACGCCCGTTTTGCTATTTGCCGATTAAAGTTTCGAAGCCGAGATGCTGGTGGCGAAAAAGCTGTGCTTCAAACTCATTTGCCCGAAAACGACCTTTTATGACAAATGCCGTTGACAGAATCTTGCGTCGCTTATAGTGCGCCCCCACCGCAAGTTAGCGGGTGTAGCTCAGTTGGTTAGAGCGCCGGCCTGTCACGCCGGAGGTCGCGGGTTCGAGCCCCGTCACTCGCGCCACTTCCCTGAAAATCAGGTTGTAGGTGGTGCGCGGAATGAACCTGTTTCCATCCAGATCATCAGCGGCCGCATTGGCGCAATCCAGATCACGCCGGCGATCAAATAAATGACGCTCTGCAACAATATATGCAGTTGACCGATATATTCAGACGCGCTGACGATCAGCACAGCCCAAACCAAAATAATCAGCAATATCGCCAGCATGCCCGCGGGCTTTCGCCATGTCGGTTGCTTGTGTGGTCCATTCATAATGTTATCCAGGATTTTTCTGTCAGCACGGCATCGAGCGGGACGTCCCAGATGTCCGAAGCGAGTGCAGAGGTGAATTGAACCGACCATGCAAGGCCGATGGCGATGGATTGATCCAGCACACTGAGCGCGCGATCATAATGTCCCGCACCCTGGCCAAGCCGGATGAGCCTGTCGTCATAGGCTAGCATGGGAACAAGGACTATATCGGGTTTACACTGTGGGGCCGTCTCAGCAGGCTGCAGAAGGCCAAATGCGCCCGGGACAAGGTCGTCATCGGGTGACCAGCGTAGAAACCGCATGGGTGCGCTTTTGCTGGTTACATGGGGCAGGGCAAGGTCGCAGCCCATGGCGTGCGCTTGTGCAAGGATCGCCGCGGGATCGACTTCCGATCCTTTTGCGACATAGCCCGCCACGATTTTACCGGGCATTAAAACTTTCGCTAAGGGGCTGGGGATTTTAGAAAAGGCCAGCGATCGGTCCTGTGCCGTCAAACCATTGACGTACGAATCGCGAATTTGCCGAAATGCGGCGCGCTGTGTTGGTTTGTCTAATTCTGAAGTCACAGCATTTCCCGAAATCGGTTGGCGGAACCACCATGGGTCGTTTTCCGGAATATCCTCTGACGCCAGCACGTCAGGTGGGCACCGTGTGATCTGGACCTTAAGGTTGCCCAAATGGCCCAGGCAGGGACAGCTCCCTTAGATAAATAATCGCCTCAGGGATGTTCTCATCAGCTCGTACCGGGCAGTTCCGCCATGACCAATATAGGCGTCCTAAGTTAATTCTCAAGCTTTTCTGCCAGATTTTCTAGTCTGGAGGCCAAGCCTTCTAAAGCTTCGGCTATTTGTGATGATTTTTCGGATGTCTGAGCATTATCCGCGACTACCGGCGCCCCACCAGACACGTCATGCAGCCGGTCGGCCAGCAGTAACGCCGAAAACAACAGGCTGCGGGTTTCATTCAGGCCGGCCGAACCGCCACCAGCTTCCCGCGCTTTTTCATCAACCATCGCACCCAAGGCGAGTAGCCGCGTTTCTTCGCCGTCATTGCACGCCACCGAATATTGGCGGCCAGCGATGGACAGTTTAACCTCAGCCATCAGTTTGCTCCTGACAATATCTGGTCGATTCCGCGAATGGCGTCCAACGTCTCTTTCTTAAGACGTTCATGGCGATCCGCCAGATCGGCGTCAGGTGTGTTCGCTGGCGCCGCAGCCAGCTTTTCTACCCGTGAAAGCGCGCGCTCAATGCGGCCAATCGCAACAATTAATCGTTCATCTACCATGGCTTACATCCTTTTGATGAGACGGTGTAACAGACTAAAGATGTCATGCAAATGCATCAAAGCACAATGGATGGCAGATTCCCCGCAGGAAATGCGCGCCCGTCCCTTGACGCTTCGCGCTTGCGTCCGCAAAGGGTTGGCACCAAACGACTCGGCGGTATCGCATATGTTGTATGCGCCCGCCTCCCGCTCCCAAAGCGGAGCATTTTGTGGGGATAGAACATGACCGTTACTGATCAGCAAATGGCCAATGCAATTCGGGCGCTGGCCATGGATGCTGTACAGGCCGCAAATAGCGGCCATCCCGGCATGCCGATGGGCATGGCCGACGTCGCAACGGTACTCTATTCAAAGTTTCTGAAATTTGACCCGAAAGCCCCGCATTGGGCCGATCGTGACCGTTTCGTGCTGTCCGCAGGGCACGGGTCGATGTTCGCTTATGCGACCTTGTATCTCACGGGCTATGCAAGTCCGACCATCGAAGACATCAAAAACTTCCGCCAGTTGGGCAGCCCATGTGCTGGCCATCCAGAGAATTTTTTGATTGATGGCGTTGAATGTACAACGGGCCCGCTGGGGCAGGGCCTTGCCATGGCAGTGGGCATGGCCGTTGCCGAACGGCACCTGAATGCGCGCTTTGGCGACGATCTGGTCGACCACCGGACATGGGTTGTGGCGGGCGATGGTTGCCTGATGGAAGGCATCAATCATGAAGCCATCGGGCTTGCCGGACATTTGGGTCTCGGCCGTTTGATCGTATTCTGGGACGATAACCGCATCACCATTGAT
>JBILBJ010000213.1:0-3335 GCA_044353705.1 Sphingorhabdus sp.
GGACCGCGCGCAGCGTGGTGGAGGGGCCCCTCCGTCACGCCGTTGCTTCGCTCTGGCGCGCCACCTCCCCATCGCAAGTCGATGGAGAGGAGCAACTCAGCAACAAAAACCACTTTCCTACACGCACCCCCATCCATTATACCCATTCACATAGCGTGATACAGGCGTTCCGCCATGCTTGAAGGGGCAGGGCAGCCCTGCTAGGGGCGGCTCATGACCGAACTGTCCCTTATCCGTAATTTTTCCATTATAGCCCACATCGATCACGGGAAGTCGACCCTTGCGGACCGGCTGATCCAGCAGACGGGCGGGCTGACGGCGCGTGAGATGACGAGCCAAGTCCTTGATAATATGGACATTGAAAAAGAACGCGGCATCACGATCAAGGCGCAGACGGTGCGGCTGGATTATACCGCGAAGGACGGCATCACCTATCAATTGAACCTGATGGACACGCCGGGTCATGTCGACTTTGCCTATGAAGTCAGCCGCAGCCTCGCCGCGTGCGAAGGCGCGTTGCTTGTCGTCGACGCCGCGCAAGGTGTTGAGGCGCAGACGCTGGCCAACGTCTACCAATCCATTGAGCATGACCATGAAATCGTGCCCGTCATCAACAAGATCGATCTGCCCGCGGCAGAGGTGGACAAGGTGAAGGCCGAGATTGAGGAAATCATTGGCTTACCCGCCGACAATGCGGTGCTGACATCGGCGAAGTCCGGCATCGGCATTGATGAGGTGTTGGAGGCCGTGGTCACGCGCATTCCCCCGCCAAAGGGCGATCGCAACGCGCCGTTGAAGGCGATGTTGGTCGATTCATGGTACGACCCCTATCTGGGCGTCGTCATCCTGATCCGCGTCATCGACGGCGTGATCAAAAAAGGTCAGGAAATCCAATTCATGGCCGCCGGCACAAAACATCTGGTCGACCGCGTCGGCTGTATGCGGCCAAAGCTGGAAATCCTGCCCGAAATCGCGGCGGGCGAAGTCGGCATTATCACCGCGCAGATCAAGGAAGTCGCGCAGACCCGCGTGGGTGACACCATCACCGATGCAAAGCGCCCCGCCGCCGAACCGCTGCCCGGGTTTAAGGAAGTGCAGCCCGTGGTGTTCTGCGGCCTGTTCCCCACCGACGCTGCGGACTTTGAAAAACTACGCGAAAGCATCAGCAAGCTGCGCCTGAACGACGCATCGTTCAGCTTTGAAACGGAAAGCAGCGCGGCGTTGGGCTTTGGCTTTCGCTGCGGGTTCTTGGGGCTGTTACACCTTGAGATCATTCAGGAGCGCCTGACGCGCGAGTTTGACCTGGACCTTATCACCACCGCGCCGTCGGTTGTGTACAAGCTGGAGCTGAGCCGGTCGAAGACCGAAGATGCGCGCAGTATGGAGCTGCACAACCCCGCCGACATGCCCGACATTAACCGCATCGCGGAAATTCAGGAGCCGTGGATTGAGGCGACGATTTACTGCCCCGACGAATATCTGGGCAGCATATTGAAACTGTGTCAGGACCGGCGCGGCATTCAAAAGCAACTGACCTATGTCGGTGGCCGTGCGCAGATCGTCTATGAATTGCCGCTCAACGAAGTGGTGTTCGATTTCTACGACCGGTTGAAGAGCATTTCACGCGGCTATGCCTCGTTCGATTACCACCAGATCGGCCACCGCGAAGGCGACCTTGTGAAGATGAGCGTGTTGGTCAATGGCGACGCGGTCGACGCGCTGAGCATGATCGTCCACCGCGGCACCGCCGAAGCCCGCGGCCGCGGCATGTGCGAGCGTCTAAAAGACCTCATCCCCCGCCATCTGTTCAAAATCCCGATCCAAGCGGCCATCGGCGGCAAAGTGATCGCCCGCGAAACCATCGCCGCGATGCGCAAGGACGTGACCGCCAAATGCTATGGCGGCGACATCAGCCGCAAGAAAAAGCTGCTGGAAAAGCAGAAAAAGGGCAAGGCCAAGATGCGCGAATATGGCAACGTAAGCATCCCGCAGGAAGCGTTCATCGCCGCGTTGCGGATGGGTGAGGAGTAAGCCTAGCTGAGCTTGCTGGGTTCCTTCGCCCGCCGGAATTTGCCATACGGTATGCGGTGACATACACATCCGCCTCTGCTAGGCGCGCGGCATCATGTTAAACTTAAACGGAATCACCGTGCGCCTTGGCGGCCGCACCATATTGGACCGCGCGACCGCGACGCTGCCGCCTTATTCGCGTGTTGGCCTTATCGGCCGCAATGGCGCGGGCAAATCCACGCTGATGAAGGTGATGATCGGCGAGCTTGAAGCCGACGAAGGCAGCATGGATATGCCGAAGAATACGCGCATCGGCTATATCGCGCAGGAAGCGCCATCGGGCACGGCAACGCCGTTTGAAACCGTGCTGGCGGGTGATGTCGAGCGCGCGGCGTTGATGGAAGAGGCCGAGCATTGCGCCGACCCCGACCGGCTTGGCGAACTGCACGAACGGTTGATTGCGATTGATGCCTACACCGCCCCTGCGCGTGCCGCGCGCATTCTCGTCGGGCTTGGTTTTGATGAAGAGATGCAAGGTCGGCCGCTCGATAGCTATTCGGGTGGTTGGAAAATGCGCGTTGCCTTGGCCGCGCTTTTGTTCTCCGAACCCGATTTGTTGCTACTCGACGAACCTTCAAACCACTTGGATCTTGAAGCGACATTGTGGCTGGAAAACTTCCTCAAATCCTATCCGTCGATGATGGTGGTGATCAGCCACGAGCGCGATTTGTTGAACAATGTCGTCGACAATATCCTGCATCTCGAAGGCGGGTCCACCACGCTCTATTCCGGCGGCTATGACTCGTTCGAGCGCCAGCGTGCCGAACGTGCAGCGCAGCTGGCGGCGGCCAAGGCTTCGCAGGATGCACAGCGGGCCAAGCTGCAAGATTATGTCGCGCGCAACTCGGCGCGTGCCTCCACCGCGAAACAGGCGCAGTCCAGAGCCAAGGCGTTGGCGCGTATGCAGCCCATTGCCGCGATGGCCGAAGATCCGACGTTAAGCTTTGACTTTCCAAGTCCCGATGAATTGAAGCCGCCATTGGTCACGCTTGATCTGGCGAGTGTTGGCTACACCGCTGGAAAACCAATACTTCAGCGGTTGAACCTGCGCATCGATCCCGATGACCGGATCGCGTTGCTGGGGCGAAACGGCAATGGCAAGACCACGCTCGCGCGGTTGCTTGCGGCGCAATTGACGCCGATGGACGGTGCGATGAGCGCGTCGGGCAAAATGCGCGTTGGCTATTTCACGCAATATCAGGTCGAAGAACTTGACGGCGACGATACCCCGCTGGAGCATATGACCCAGCAGATGAAGGGTGCGA